>NZ_WWSL01000006.1:0-90057 GCF_009875845.1 Collinsella sp. BIOML-A6 | reverse complement strand
CTAATGGCTTGGCGTCAGCATGCCGCGATTCTGTCGCACGGAGAGCATTTCCCAGTTGACAAAACTATAGGAACACCCCCCTGAGTGACCCGTTTCCTCCATCCCCAAGGGATCATTCTGAAAAAGCGATACCCGAGTACCTCAATTCCATATATTCATACATGTTTAGTAGGTTGTAGACTATCGGGAACCGAAACCGTGCAGACAGGAGTCACTCATGGGCTATCCGAGCATTCATCCCACCGGCACACTCATCTACGACAAAGAGCGTGCCTATAACGGCTACACCATCTTCCCCACCCCGGGCGGCGCGCTGCTCATCGACATGAACGGCCGCGAGGTCAACCGCTGGGCGGGTCTGGGCGGCTTCCCCAACAAGCTGCTGCCGGGCGGTCAAGTCTTTGGCACCTCGGGCGCACGCGGCGGCGCGGCAGCCTACCAGGACCAGCTCGACCTGTTGCAGGTCGACTGGGACGGCAATATTGTGTGGAAGTGGGACCATACCGAACTCGTCGCCGACGAGGGCAAGAACCCCACCTGGCAGGCGCGTCAGCACCACGATTACCAGCGTGAAGGCTCGCCCGTGGGCTATTATGCGCCCGGCCTAGAGCCGCGCACGGACGGCGGCAACACCATCATCCTCACACACGAGAACAGCTATCACCCCGAGATCAGCGACAAGCTCCTGATCGACGACAAGGTCATCGAGGTCACCTGGGACGGCGAGGTCGTCTGGGAGTGGCGCGCATCGGAGCATTTTGAAGAGTTCAGCTTTGACGAGGCAGCCAAAAAGTCGCTCTACAACAATCCCTCCATGCGCGGCGAAGCCGGCGGCGACTGGCTCCATATCAATTGCGTCTCGGAGCTCGGCCCCAACAAGTGGTACGACCGCGGTGACGAGCGCTTTGCCCCCGAGAACCTCATCTTCGACTGCCGCAACGCCAATATCCTGGCCATCATCTCCAAAAAGACGGGCAAGATCGTCTGGAAACTCGGCCCGCGCTTCGACGGCAGCGATGCCGAGAAAAAGATCGGCTGGATTATCGGCCAGCATCATTTCCATATGATCCCCAAGGGCCTTCCCGGCGAGGGCGACCTGTTGGTCTTCGATAACGGCGGTGCCGCGGGATACGACGCGCCCAATGTCATCGCGCCCGACGGCACCAACGCCGTCCACCGCGACTACTCGCGCATTCTGCAGTTCAACCCCATCACGCTCGAGATCACGTGGCAGTACACCCCGCTCGAAGCCGGCTGGCTCCCCTTTGCCGACGGCAGCCGCTTCTACTCGCCGTTCATCAGCTCTGCCCAGCGTCTGCCCAACGGCAACACGCTTATCACCGAGGGCTCCGACGGTCATCTGATCGAGGTCACGCCCGATCACGAGATTGTCTGGGAGTACCTGAGCCCCTACTTTAAGGCGCCGGCGCCCGGCTTTAGCTCCAACATGGTCTACCGCGCCTACCGTGCGCCCTACGAGTGGGTGCCGCAGGTAGAGCACGCGCCCGAGGTATCGATTGAGCCCATCGACAACGCCACCTTCCGCGTGCCGGGCGCCTCGAACGAAAAGCTCAACGTGACCGTGGTCGATGGCATCGACCCCTACCAGACCGCTCTGACCGGCATGAATGCCGAGGACGAGGAGTCCGACGAGGGCCACGCGGACTTTTGCATGATGAGGCTCGACACCGCCGACCTCAAGGGCGACAACAAGGCCCCCAAGTTCGACCTGTAAGCTCACCGCTTCAAACATCTCGATCTGTAACAGGAAGACTCAATTTCGACGCCTAACTGTTACAGATTGAGATGTTTTTGAGGGACGATTCCGAATGTCTCAATCTGTAACACGAAGGGCCGGTTTTGGCGGTCAGCTGTTACAGATCGAGATTTTCCAAAGGACCATTTCTTCCTGTCTCGATCTGTAACACCTAGGCCCAATTTCCATCCCTAGTTGTTACAGATCGAGACATTTCGGCAGCCCCCTTTCGCCATCCCATTCAAATACAACATTTTTGTTAGTCTTGGTTAACTTTTAAGCCTAAAACGGGTATCCTTTGCGGCGTCAAGCAAACGGCACGCACGCCGTGCCAGATCAAGGAGGCCCCTATGGCACACCAGACAGACCAACAGACGATGCAACTTGTCCTTATCCGTCACGGAGAATCCGAGTGGAACAAACTCAACCTGTTCACCGGTTGGACCGATGTTGAGCTCACCGACACGGGCCGCGAAGAAGCCGCCGCAGGCGGTCAAGCCCTCAAAGAAGCCGGTTTCGACTTTGACGTCTGCTACACTTCGCGCCTCAAGCGCGCGATCCACACCCTCAACATCGTGCTCGGCCAGATGGATCGCGAGTGGCTGCCCGTCATCAAATCCTGGAAGCTCAACGAGCGCCACTACGGCGCGCTGCAGGGACTCAACAAGGCCGATGCCGCGGCGGAGCACGGCGACGAGCAGGTGCTCATCTGGCGCCGCTCCTTCGACGTGTGCCCACCGGCGCTCGAGCCGAACGACACGCGCGACCCCCACACCCAGGAGCAATACCGCGACGTCGCACCCGATCAGCTGCCCTATACCGAGTGCCTCAAGGATACGATCGCCCGCGCCTGGCCCTATTTCGAAGACGAGATTCGCCCCCAAATGCTCGCCGGCAAGCGCGTACTCATCGCCGCACATGGCAACTCCCTGCGCTCTCTCGTCATGAAGTTCGAGCACCTCACGCCCGAGGAGATCCTCAAGGTCAACATCCCCACCGGCGTGCCACTCGTCTACACCTTCGACACCGATTTCAACGTCCTCGACAAGCGCTACATCGGCGACCCGGCGACCATCGCCGCCAAGATTGACGCCGTGGCCAACCAGGGCAAGGCGCGCAAGTAACCCCAACCTAAACCGAGCGCGCGGCGCCGCATAACCCAAGCGCGGCGCCGCGCTGCCCCTATGCAGGAACCGACCATGATCAACCACCTCAAACAACACTTTGGCTCCCGACGCACCGGCGGTCACGGAGGCCTAGACATTGCGCGGCACATCGGTCCCGGGCTGCTCGTGACCGTCGGCTTTATCGACCCGGGCAACTGGGCCTCCAATATGGCCGCGGGCTCGCAGTTTGGCTACGCGCTGCTGTGGATCGTCACGCTGTCCACGATTATGCTCATTGTGCTGCAGCACAACGCGGCGCACCTGGGTATCGCCACGGGCGCCTGTCTTGCCGAGGCCACGACACGCTACCTCCCCCGCTTCGGTGGGCGCGCGGTGCTCGCCAGTGCCTATCTCGCGACCATCGCCACCGCCATGGCCGAAGTCCTGGGTGGCGCGATTGCCCTTCAAATGCTCTTTGGGCTGCCCGTGCGCGCGGGCTGCGTCATTGTGGCGGCAGTGTCGATGGCGATGCTCATGACGAGCTCCTACAAGCGCGCCGAACGCTGGATCATCGCCTTCGTAGGCGTGGTAGGACTCTCGTTTTTGGCCGAGCTTGCACTAGTCAAGGTCGACTGGCCGCAAGCCGCCGCAAGCTGGATCACACCCAGCATGCCCACTGGCTCTGCCGCGATTATCGTGAGTGTCCTGGGGGCGGTCGTTATGCCCCACAACCTCTTCCTGCACTCCGAGGTTATCCAATCCATGCACTTCGAAGGCCAAGGCGAGCAAGTTATCGAAGAACGTCTGCGCTACGAGCTCTTCGACACGCTCTTTTCGATGGGCGTGGGCTGGGCTATCAACTCGGCCATGGTCATTCTGGCCGCGACGACCTTCTTTGCGCATGGCATTGTCGTAGACGACCTCGCCGTCGCAGCTGCCACGCTCTCCCCCATTCTGGGCACGGCAAGCTCGACCATCTTTGCGGTGGCGCTGCTGTTCGCGGGACTATCGAGCAGCGTGACGGCGGGCATGGCGGCGGGCACCATCACCGCGGGCATGTTCGACGAGGAATACGATATCCACGACCGACATTCCTCGATCGGCGTGGCGGCCTGTTTCGTCGGCGCAGTGACGGCGTGCCTGGTCGTCCCGAATCCCTTTGAAGGTCTCATCTGGAGTCAGGCGCTGCTGTCGCTTCAGCTGCCGATTACGATCTTTGTGCTCATACGGCTCACCAGCTCACGCCGCGTCATGGGCAAATACGCCAACTCGCGCCCACTCAATGCGCTGCTCGTAGGGATCGGTATCATCGTGACGACTCTCGATGTCGTGCTGTTGACCGGGATGTAACGAGGACGCATGCCCACCCGGTCAAATGTCTCGATCTGTAACATCTAGACCCGCTTTTGATGTCTAGGTGTTACAGATCGAGATCATTCCGAGGGACAGCTCCGTTTGTCTCAATCTGTAACACGTAGACCCCGTTTTCACTGCTAGATGTTACAGATCGAGATCTTCTGCCGGACGGTTTTGGTTTATCTCAATCTGTAACAGATAGACCCGTTTTGAGCCGTTAGATGTTACAGATTGAGACAAAAGGTCGGCCGGACTCACGACAGACAGGATCGGCTAACAGCAGCCGTAGACAACCTCGCCGTTGAGCTCCATCCGGGCAATCGTTACGCCGAAGACTTGTTCGAGCACACCCTGGTCGAGAATCTCGGCAGGTGTACCCACGGCAACGATACGCCCTCCGTCCATGACGGCGATGCGGTCGCAGAAGCGCAGGGCGAGCGGCAGGTCGTGGATGACCGCGGCACCGGTCATCCCCTGCTCATGGACCAGCCCACGGGCCAGGCGCATCACGTCGAGCGCTGCGCGGGGATCCAAATAGGTCGTGGGCTCGTCGAGCAGCACCGTCCGTGCCCGCTGGGCGAGCACCATCGCGACAAACGCCCGCTGCCGCTCGCCGCCCGAAAGCGCGCGGGCAGCCTTGTGCGCCAAATGCTCAACACCGGCAACGCGCATAGACTCGGCAACAATCTGCCGATCCTGCTCGGTCAGTCCGCCAAACAGCCCCATATGGGCATAGCGTCCGCACGACACAAGTGCCTCCACCGTCATGGACGGCGTGCGGTGAATCTGGGGCAGCAGCGCAATACGCTCGGCACGTTCGCGTGCAGACAGGCTGTCGAGAGCATCACCCTCAACGAGCGCCTCGCCCGCGGCCGGCTCCAGCACGCCATCGATCACGCGCAACAGGGTCGACTTGCCGCAGCCGTTGGGCCCGACGATGCCCGTCAGGCAACCCGCGGGTAGCGCAAGCGATAAACCGTCCAGTACCACGTGCTCGCCATAGGCAAAGCACAGACCGCGCAGCTCCACGGCAGCATCAACGCACGCCGTGCCCGCCGCGCCCATGACTTGGACGCCCGCCGCCACGCCTGTGCCCGTAACGCCCGCCCCCGTCACCTCGCGCTCACTCATCGCGGAACCCCTTTCGCGCCATAATCAGGTAGATAAAGAACGGTCCGCCCACCAGCGACAGCAAAATGCCCACCGGCAGCTCGTAGGGTGCAAAGGCCGTGCACGCGACGGTATCGCATAGCACGGTAAACGCCGCGCCGCACATCGCACACAAGGGAATCAGCAGCCGATTGTCGTGGCCTGCGAGCCGGCGCACCGCATGGGGCACCATCAGGCCCACAAAGCCAATCAGACCGCCAAAGCTTACCGCGCAGCCCGCGAGCAGCGCCGCCACCGCCAGCGCCACCACGCGCACCGTCACCGTGCGCATCCCTAAGCCATGCGCCGCCTCGCGACCGAGCGACAACACGTTTAGGCGGTTTGCCAGGCAAAACGCCGCCACCATGCCGCCGGCCGCCAGCAGCGCCGGCAGCATCAAGTTGCGCATGAGCACGCCCGAGAAGCCGCCGACCAAGTACGCCGACGATCCCACGTACACGTTTGGCGCCACCAGCAGCACGGTATTCATGCCGGCACCCGCCACGGCGTTGACTGCCACGCCCGAAAGCACCACCGTCAGACGCGACACGCCGGCGCGCGCCGAGATGGCAAACACCAGCCCGGCCGCGACCAGCGCGCCCACAAAGGCAACGAGCGGCAGCAGCTCGCGCGGCGGATCGTTATAGAACAGCGGGCAGGCCGAGACGGCAAGCACGGCCAGGCCCGCACCCGAGTTGATGCCGATCACACTCGGGCTCGCCAACGGGTTGTCGAGTACCGCCTGAATGAGCGCACCGGCAACAGAAAGCGCCGCGCCGGCAACAAGACCGGCGACGACGCGGGGCATGCGGATATTCAAGATGATATTGGCGACGGTCGCGTCCACGGGGGCACCCGTCGCAAAGGCGGCAATATCGCCGATCGAAACCGAGCTGGGACCCACGCAAAACGAGGCGACGGCAACGACAACCAGCGCCGCGACAGACCCGGCAAACAGGCGGACGACACGGCGACGTGCGTGCGACGGCGCGCTCCGTACCCCGTCCGAACTCGTCTTACGCATGCAAACCCCCTAGTTCATCTTGGCCAGCGCCTTGCCCAGAATCGTATAGGACTCATCCCACTTGGCGTTGGGCTTCGACATAAAATGCGCGCTGTCGAGCACCTTGTAGTTGCCCGCTTTAACGGCCGAAAGCTCGCTCCAGGCAGGATTGGACTCCACGGACTGCGTAAAGTTGCGCTCGGCGGCCTTTGCATCGGTGCCGACGGACAGCACAAAAATATAATCGGGATCGAGGGCGGCGATCGACTCGATGCTAAAGTCCGTGAGCGCACTCGGGTTCTCGTCGCACACGTTGGTCGCACCCAGCTCCTTGACCATTGCGCCCGTCATACCGGTGGAATCCTGCGCGGTGACGCCCTTGGAATACGAGCCCATCACCAGCACACGCGGCTTCTTGTCGGAAACGCTGTACTTTTTGACGGCCTTTTTGATCGAGGCCTGAACATCGAGGCCGTTCTTCTGATACAGATCGTCGCGACCCGTGATGGCGGTAAAGATGCGGAGCATGCACAGATAGTCGTCGAACGTGGTGACCTTAAAGAGCGCACAGGGAATCTCGGACGCATCGAGGGCGCTCTTAAGGTCGGATTGCGAAACGCCCGTGGAGTGCTTGCCATCCGAAAGGCCGGTAGCGATCACAAAGTCGGGGTCCTGAGCCATGATGGACTCGAGCGACAACGACGTAGAACGGCCCACCGATGCCACCTTGTCGGCATCGACGCCGTAGTTCTCGTAGGCATCGTCGGTCGCAGCCGTCAACTCGCCGCCCGCGAGCTCCCAAGCGTTGGCAAAGCTGCCCATGCAGGCCACGACATGCTTAGGCTTCTTGACGGTAACGGCGTTGCCCAGGTCATCGGTAAAACTCACCGCACCATCCGCGGCGATCTTAAGATCGACCGACCTGGCGACCTTATCGTCAGTCGAAGTCGAAGCCGAGGACTTGCCGGCGTCTGACGACTGGACAGCAGAGCCCGCTGCAGAACCGTTGTCCGCCGAGGAGCCAGTCGCACCGCAGGCGCTCAGACTCAAGACGGCAGCAAGGGCAAGGACGGCTCCGGCCGCCAGCGGTCGAACCAAACGGGTTTTCTTCATGGGTGTTCTTTCTTCTATTCGTTCTTATTGCACAGCGCGCGCATGGCGCGCAAACAGTTCCCGCACGGCGGCAACCTCGCCCAGGCCACAATCGCAAAGCTGCGGGACATAGTCCGCAGCCGCGAGCACACTCGACCATGAGCGGTCATCCGAGCCACCGATATTCTTGAGCACATGGCGTCCGGCGGAAAGCATCAACGGCACCAAGCGAACCATCGTATCCGGCTCGGCAAGCCCGCGAACAGCCTGCAGGGCGGCATCCGGACCATCCGACAGGTATGCCACCGCCAAGTCATCACGCCCGGCGCGGGCAAAAGCAACACCCAGCGCAGCGTAAGCATCAAACGCATCACGGGGCTGCGTATAGCCGCTGCCCGCCGGCCCGCCAATGCCATGGCCTACAAAGAGGGTCACAGTCCCAGGCTTAGGCAGCCACGTCCTCATAAGCGCCGCAGCAAGACAATCCACATCCGTGGCATCGGACAGGAGCGGGGCGCCGACAACGGCCTTCAGCCCCAAACGCTCGGCCGCAGCAAGCACGCGCTCGCGCACGTTGGCCTGGGCCCATCCGTCGACAACCATACCGGACACGATGGCAACCCTGCGCGCGCCGGCGTCAGCGACCTGCTCCAGCACGCGCTCCAACTCGGGCGCAGGCTCACCGCGGCGAGCCAAAAGCCGGCACACCGCCGGGCCACAAAAAGACAGCTCGCACGGTACGTCAACGGCATCGGCCACCGCACGAAACGCAGGTTCGATCGCCGCCGTGCGCGCCCGGGCACGCGTGGTGCCATAGGCGGCAAACACGACGGCGTCCACGCGACTGACCTCATGCGGCGTCACCGCGCCAGCCGCACCCGGCATCTCGGTCAAAGCGTCTGTCACGCCTTTGCCTCAACAACCTCGAGCGGCACGCGGGCAACCTGCTTGTCGTGTTCAACATGGAAGGCGTTGAGCACCAGATGCTCAGGGTCCATGAGCGACAAAATCAGATACGCCGCCGTCGAGTCAAACGCCAGGCGCTTGTCCTCCTCGGAGGGACGCGACGGACTCTCGGGATGCGAATGCCAGTTGCCGAGCATCTCCCAGCCATGGACGCGCGCGTCCTTAACGGCCGCGAGCTGCTCGCGCGGATCCATCGAAAAGTGCTCGTTACTCTCGTCGATATTGGTAAGCAGGTACACATGCTCGACGGTACCCACCGCCGCTTCGCCCTCGCCGGCCACCGTGCCGGCAATCAGGCCACACGCCTCGTTAGGCAGACCCTCCTTGGCATGCGCCACGATGCGTTCGTAGTCGGCAGCCGCAAGCAGCAGCTTCTCCACGCGCGGCATCGCTACTCCCCCGCCTTCAGGCTCGCACCGTGCACGGCGTCGGCGCACTCGGGCTGCTCGTAGTCGATCAGCTCGGTAATGGTCGGATGCTCGCCGCAAATGGCGCAATTGGGGTCTGCCGGCGGCAGCTTAATGGTATGGAAATCGCCCGCCAGCGCATCGTAGGTGAGCAGCTTGCCGGTCAGCAGGTTGCCGATGCCCAAGATGTACTTAATGGCCTCGAGCGCCTCCAGGCAGCCGATGACACCCGCCATGGCGCCGATGACACCCGCCTGCTTGCACGTGGGCACGGCGTCCTTGGGCGGCATGGTCTTAAAGACGCAGCGGTAGCACGGGCCCTCGCCCGGCACATAGGTCATGAGCTGGCCCTTAAAGCGGATGATGCCCGCGTGCACAAAGGGCTTCTTGGCCATAACGCAGGCGTCGTTGATGAGAAACTTAGTGGGAAAGTTATCCACGCCGTCGATCACAAAGTCGTAGTCGGCGATCAAGTCGGCGATGTTGGTGGAGTCGACAAACTCCTGGTAGGTGTTGACCGTGACGTCGGGGTTGATGTCCTCCATCGTCTCCTTGGCGCTTTCCACCTTAGGCTCGCCGATGTTGGACGTGGCATGGATCACCTGACGCTGCAGGTTGGAAAGATCGACCTCGTCGGCATCGACAATGCCGATGGTGCCCACGCCGGCAGCAGCCAGGTACAGGGCCGCCGGTGCGCCCAGGCCGCCGGCGCCGATAATAAGGACGCGGGCATTCAGGAGCTTCTTTTGCCCCTTGACGCCAACCTCCTTCAAGATGATGTGGCGTGAATAGCGCTCAAGCTGTTCATTCGAAAAAGCCATGCGATAGCTCCCTTAAAACTGAAGAGAAACGGGGATCGGCTAAAAATGTTCCAGGTGCCGCAGGTTGCCGCGAAAGAGGAGGCCGCGTACTTAAGTACGCAAGCGACGGCTTGAGGGCCAAGGTGCGGTGCTTAGGGAACTTTTTTAGCAGCCACCGCCCATGAAGTAGAGAAACTCAACCGTGTCGCCATCGTTGAGCATGCGGCTGTCGAAGTCCTTGTGGTCCACGAACTCGTCGTTGACCGACACGGTCACGTACTCGGGCGTCTCGACATTCTCGGCCGCCACGAGCTGCGTCACGGTCAGGCCCTCGTCGTATTCTTTCTGCTTACCGCTGACATTGATCTTCATGATTGGCATCCTTCCTACGAAGTAATTACGTATCCGAGCCCTCGCAGGCCCGCTCAGATAGGGCCCTAGGCGAGCGCCCCATCGATAAACTCCTCGAGCTCTTTGAGCGCCTTAAAGCCCACCGTGCGACCGGCCTCCTTGCCGCCCTGGAACAGCACGAGCGTGGGCGCCGCTATGACGCCGTTGTCAACGGCCACCTGCGTGTCGAAGTTGATATTGACCTTCACCACGTCGAGTTCGCCGGCGCGGGCCTCCTCCAGCTTGGCAAGCTGCGGGTTTAAGCGCTTGCACGGAATGCAGGTATCCGAATAAAAATCCACGAGCACCGGCTTGTCCGCCTTGAGCACACGTTCCTCAAACGAAGCGGCGTCGATTCTCTCTGCCATCGTCAGTCTCCTTACTCGTCCACGAGCTTCTTAACGTACAGGTCAAACGTGCCCTCGTCCGACGGCGCCAAGCGCAGCACCTGCTGGCCATCATCCTTAAGCGAGCGCGGCACGTTTTGCATGGGCTCGCCCTCGTTGAGGTGCACTTTAAGCACCTGGCCAATCTCGAGCTCCTCGATGGCGGCCTTCGCGCGCACAAACGTCATGGGGCAGACGGCGTCGGTGATATCGACCTCGTCGTCAAATGCAATCTCTTCCTGGGCCATGGAGGCCTCCTTCCTTAGACGGCATGGGTGCAACCCCGCCGCGTCAACTTATTTATCGGTGCCGACCAGCGGCTTGATGGGCTCGCCCGGCTTGGGCGCATGCTCGTTGTAGGCAGCGGTCACGGCCTCGACCATGCCCTCCCAGCCCTCGCGATCGAGCGTGAACTTAAAACGATCGCCGGCCTTGGCGTGGTCGTCGAACCACTGGATCGCGGCATCCGCCACGGCGATGAGCTGCTCGTCGCTCTCGATGGGCGGAAGGAACGACTTGGCCTTGGTAATGTGGTTGCCAAACAGGCCGCCAAAGCACACGTTGTAGACCGGCTGGGTCTCCCAAGCGTCGACCGGGCACTTCTGCGAGCACTTGCCGCAGCTTGCGCACTTGTCGTAGTCCACCGTGAGCGTCTCGCCGTCGTCGCTGATGGCATCAAACGAGCACACCTTGGAGCAGATGCCGCAGTGGATGCACGCGTCGGGAATCCAGGTGACCTTGCGGCCGCCCTTGATGCCCATGTCGTTCTCCTCGGCCTTCAGGCAGTTGTTTTGGCAACCGGTCACGCCGAATTTAAACTTACCGGGCAGGTCGCGGCCAAAATAGCGCTCGTCGAGCTCGTTGGCGACGGCAAAGCTGTCGATGTTGCCCGAAGGACACGACACGCAGCCCTGGCAGCCCGTCACCGTGCGGACGCGCGCGCCGCAGCAGCCCGGCTCCACGCCGCCCTGGGCGAGCACGGCCTTGACCTCCTCGGCATCCTCCACGTTGATCCAGGGAATCTCGATGGACTGGCGACTTGTGTTGTGGATGTAGCCATGACCGTACTTTTCGGCCACCTCAGCCACGACACGCAGCTGCTCGGCCGTCATATGCCCGGCCACCACGCGCAGGCGAAGGCTGTAGTACCCCTTCTGCTTCTGGGCCATAAAACCGCCCTTTTTGAGTGCGGCATTGTTGATCTTTGCCATACCAGTTCCCCTTCTATGCTTGATCGGCAGCGGTGAGCGACCGCTCGAAATCCTCGATAAGGTCGGCGAGGTCCTCGATCCCGATCGATAGGCGAATCGTATCGGGCCACACGCCTGCCGCCTGTTGCTCCTGCGGCGAATTGTCGGCGAAAACAGTTGTCGCAGGATGCGTGATGAGCGTCTTGGTGTCGCCGATGTTGCTTACGCGCAGCGGCAACTTGACGCCGTTGATAACCTTGAACGCGCGCTCCTGGGAGCCCACGCGGATCGACATGAGCGCGCCAAAGCCGCGGCCGCCAAACTGACGCGCGGCCAAGTCATGACCTGGGTGCGAGGGCAGACCCGGATAGTCGACCTCGACTTCGTGGCCGCTCGACGCGAACCATTCGGCAAGGCCTTGGGCGTTCGCGCAGGCGCGCTCCATGCGCAGGGCGAGCGTCTCGATGCCCGTACAGTTGAGAAACGCGTTTTGCGGCGACAGGCACGCGCCGGTATCGCGGAACAGTCCCTGGCGCAGCTTGACCGTATAGGCCATGTTGCGAAACTTGGCCCACTTGGCCATGGACGGATAGCGCTGCGGATCCCACGGACCGCGACCCGAATCGATCACCACACCGCTGATGGCATTGCTGTGACCGTTGATGTACTTGCTCGAGGACTCAACGACCACGTCGGCACCCAGGTCGAGCGGGCGGCACAGATACGGCGTCGCCACGGTGTTGTCGACCACCAGGCCAATGCCGTGCACGTGGGCGACCTCGGCAATAGCGGCGATATCGAGCACTTCGAGCTTGGGGTTCGAGATGGTCTCGGCAAAGACGAGCTTGGTGCGCTCGTCAATCGCCTGCTCCAGCGTGTCCGGTGTCAGCTCGGGAACATAGACGGTCTCGATACCAAAGTCGCGCAGACTTTCGAACAGCTCGAGCGTGCCGCCGTACAGGCAGGCACCCGCCACGATCTTGTCCCCCGCGCGCAGCACGTTGGAGACGGCGTTGAAGATCGCCGCCATGCCCGAGGCGGTGGCGACGGCCGCAAAGCCGCCCTCCAGCGCCGCCATGCGACGCTCGAACGCTGCAACGGTGGGGTTGCCCAAGCGCGTATACACGTAGCCCGGCGCGCGCCCGCCTGCCACCGCGGCGTGACGCTCCTCCTCATCGAACGCATAGGCGCTCGTCTGGTAGATCGGCGGCGTCGTCGACTCCACGGCGAACGGCTCGCGGCGGCGCGCGTGGAGCAGCGCCGTCTCAAAGCGCATGCCGTCGATGCGCTCGTCGCTCGGTTCGGTCATCCTCAATCGCTCCCTCATTGTGCGAACAATTTGCTTGGCGCACCATTCTGCTACAAATCCTACCAACCGTATAGGTTAAATAACGTATTCGGGTCCCTTTTGTTTCGACTTGATGAAATGGTCGTACACACGTTTCTTGTACCAGGCAAAGTCGGCGCTTCCGCGGTCGCGCGGGCGGCCCAGCTGCACCTCGACGATCTCCTCGATCTTGCCGGGTCGGCTCGACATGACCACGATACGGTCGGCCAGGTACACGGCCTCCTCGATATCGTGGGTCACCATGGCCATAGTGCCGCCCTGCTCGGCGTGGATACGCAGCAGCTCCTCCTGCAGCTCCATCTTGGTAAAGGCATCGAGCGCACCAAAGGGCTCGTCGAGCAGCAGAATCTCGGGATTAGTCGCCAAGGCGCGGGCGATGGCGGCGCGCTGCGACATGCCGCCCGAAAGCTGTGCCGGGTACGCGTCCGCGAACTCTTCCAGGTCGACGGTTTTGAGCAGGCGGCTCGAGATCTGGGAGCGCTCGGAATCGGAGCGCCCGCGCAGGCCAAACTCAACGTTGTCGCGGATGCTCATCCAGGGAAACAGACGGTGCTCCTGAAAGATCATGGTTCGGTCGGGGCCGGGGCCGGTCACAGGCTTGCCGTCGAGCGCGACGGTACCCGTCGTGGGATGCTCGAGCCCGGCGATGATCTTGAGCAGCGTGGACTTGCCGCAGCCGGAGTGGCCCACGATGACCAGAAACTCGCCGGCGCGGATATCAAGGTCGATATGGTCGAGCACGTGGCGCGTCTCGCCCTTGATGGAAAAGTCCTTGTTAAGGTCTGCAATCGAAAGCTCGTGAGACATCATGCCCTCCTAGTTCTTCTTCTGCTGCCAGGGCGTGGCGATCTTGGCGATCACGCCGAGCACCATATCCATCAGGACGCCGGCGACGGCGATGACGATGATGCCGGCAAAGACGATGGAGTAATCCATAAGTGTGCGGGCGTCGTTGATCCGAAAGCCGATGCCCGAGCTCGCGGCGATCATCTCGGAGCCGACGACGGCCATCCAGGCTATGCCGAGGGCGAGTTTGAGGCCCACAAAGATCGAGGGCAGGGCGCTCGGCAGATAGATGTGGCGGAACATCTGCCAACCCGGGAGGCGATACATGCGACCGACCTCCACGAGCTTGGGATCGCAGCGCTCGATGCCGTCGATGGTGTTGACCAGCACGGGGAAGAAGCTCGCCAAGAAGATGACCGCGACCTTGGACTCCTCGCCAATGCCAAACCAGATCACCAGCAACGGCACCCAGGCCATCATCGGAATCTGGCGCACGGCCTTAAAGGCGAGCGAGAAGAACTTGTGGGCCGAGGCGCTCATGCCCATGACCACGCCAAAGAAGATGCCGGCGACCACGGCGATGGCATAACCCTCAAGGATGCGGATGACGCTGATGGCAAGGTCGCCCTTAAAGGTGCCGGTCGTGAGCTGCTGCACGAGCGTCGACACGACCGAGGAGATCTTGGGCAGGACCACCGTGGAGAGGAGGCCCGTACTGGTAGCCACATGCCAAGTGACAAGCACCCACAGCGGCAAAATGAGCGCGAACAGCGTGTCGACGATATGAACGGCAGGCGCCGGGTCGGCGGCGGAACCGTTGGAGCCCAAGCGGCGACGCAGGTTACGGCGAGCGATAACGATGCCAACCGTGATGACCGCCGCGACTATGGCCACCGGAAGCGCGCCGATCAGCCCCTGGATAACCTCAGCCTGCTTTCGGGCCGCGCGGTTCTCGGGACTCGCCACGCTTGCGGCAATCGCGCTCGTCGCGAGCGTGGCGCCGTCCGTGCCCTTGCCGTCCGATCCAAATTCCTCAATCGCCTGCTTCAGGGGGCTCGAATCCGTCCAGGCTTCGATATCGACCTCGCTTTGGATGATCTTGTTATCGAGCTCAAACTGCTGGACGTTTTTCATGGCGTCGAGCATGTCATCCGAAAGCGATGCGGGACGAAGGGTCTTCTGGTCGGCCACGTTTTGCGCTTTGATGACCTCGATGGGGTTGCCCGATTTCTCGGAAGAGAGCTTTATAAAGCCCTCCGGGTCGGCAATGACGTCAGCACGCGCCTTGAGCAGCGCTTTGAGAATTGCCACCGACACATCCTGGTGGTCTTTGGCATATGCTGTGCGACCAATCAGAACCGTGGGCTCAAAATATGTGGAGGAATCGGCCTTGGCGCCATCGTGCAGGACCTTGACCAGACCTTCATTGGCAAGCTGCGTCTCCTGTCCGCCGCTCACCACCGCAGCATCCACACCGCCCGAAGCAAGCGTCGACAAGCCGTCGGGAAGCGAGGCATTGACTGGCACGATGTCATCAAAGGTGAGCCCTGCCTCAGCCAGCACGCGCACCAGGTACATCTGCGGCGTGGCACCGCGCATGTAGGCAACCTTTTTGCCCTTCAGGTCTTTGAGGCTCTTAATGCCCGAGCTCTTAGAGACGACGAGACGCCAGCCCGAACCAAAATCAGTCACGGCGAGCAGCGTGGTGTCGATACCCTTCGACTTGCCGAGAATGCCCGCAAAACCCGCGTAATCGACGTAGTCGAGGTCACCGGAGCTCAGGGCCTCATGAAGCGCGGGCGCCGCACCGACAAATCCCGTCACCTCGGCTTTGTATCCGAGCGGCTCCAGATACTCATCGAGATAGCCCTTGGTTTCGGCCACGCCGAGCAGACCGCTTGCAAAGCTATTGCCGCTCGAGGGAAAGCCGATGCGAACCGTCTTGGTCGGCGCATCAGCCGCCTTGGCCTGAACGGGCAGTGCGACAACAGCTGTCGCCGCGACAGCCAGCACGAACAGGAATGCGCACATACGGCGCTTCCAATCGACGCTGCGTACACCCCTTGTAATCGTGTCCTGCGATGTCATGAGCAATGCCCCTTCCCCAGCACGGACGCGGCGGATCCGCGTCTCCTTCGTTGCTTAGGTTCGGCATTATATCCGTTTATCCTACTAGGTTTATAGGGAAAGTAGCCTGACACCCCTATCAGAACAGCGCGACCGGCTATCGCAATTCCAGATACCCCGGCACACCAATGGATCCCTTGGGGACGGAGGAAAAGGACCCCGGCCGAGAATTCGACCGGGGTCCTTGGACAGAGCTATATGTTGCTGCAAGTCGTGTGTCTACGAGCTACTCCTCGACGAGCTCAAACTGATCGGGACCGACGCCGCACACCGGGCACACGTAGTCCTCGGGCAGCTCGGGCGTGTCGACCTCAACCTCGTAACCGCAAACGACGCACACAAACTTATACGTCTTTTTTTCCTCAGCCATGATGTTCTCCTCTCGAACGCGACTGGTGATGTACTTCATTTATTAGTATAGATTCTCAATAATATAATGCAAGTTTTTTTAGAACATTTCTAGCCTTGATAGGACGAGGCCTTGGGCGGCGTCTTGCCCTTCAGAACCTTGTGATAGTAGTCGTACGTCAGCGGCGTCTCGCCGCCCAGGCGCTCGGCATCCTCGACCTCGCCGATAAACAGTAGATGCGTACCCGCATCCACAGTGTCGATCAAACGGCAGCTAAACAGGGCTGCCGCGTGCTCGGGCACATAGGGCATACCGAGGGCAGTCTCGCGGGTCTCGTACTTGGCAAACTTGTCATAGTCGCTGCTGGTGCGGAACCCAAAGTTACCGATGTAGAGCATGTCGGCAGTTTGATCGATCACGGTCAGCGCGAACGCTTTGGCCGATGCGATGACGCCCGAGGTAACGTTGTCCTTGTTCACGGCAACCGAAATTCGCGGCGGCATGGATGTCACCTGCACCGCCGTGTTGATGACGCAGCCGGCGCGCAGCCCGTCTGCCGCGGCGCTCACCACGTACAGACCGCTCGGCATGGTAAAGAACGCAGTATTGTCCATAACGATCACTCCCCTAACCCGGGCTGGAACCTCATTGATGTATGTACCCACAAAAAAGGCGATACCCATAACGGGCGCCGCCCCGTACACATATGTGCCAAGATTGTAGGTCAGCCAAGTCCCTCCACCAAGTTGCGGTGAAATAGTTCCTGCTTGTCGGGTATTTGGCCTCAAACAGGAACTATTCCACCGCAACTTATGAAGGGTGGTCAGCGGTTGCGCTCCTTGAGGGCGCGGTCAATCTCGCGCTGGACATCGCGCTTGGCCATATCCTCGCGCTTGTCGTAAAGCTTCTTGCCGCGGCCTAGGCCCAGCAGCAGCTTTACGCGACCGTCGGTATTAAAGTAGAGCTCCAGCGGCACCAGGGCATAGCCGCGATTACGGAGCTTACCGTCGAGAAAGTCAATCTCCTTGCGGTGCAGCAGCAGACGACGGCGGCGATCAGGGTCGCGGTTCCACACGCCACCATGGCTATAAGGGTGAATATGCAGGCCCACGAGCCAGCACTCGCCGCCACGAATCAGCGCAAAGGTGTCGGTGATCTGGCACGCGCGCTCGCGAATCGACTTGACCTCGGTGCCACTCAGCTCAATGCCGCACTCAAAGGTCTCATCGATAAAATACTCGTGGTGTGCCGAGCGATTCTTGGAGATGAGCTTGCGCTCGCGCTTACTGGGCATCGCCGACCTCCTTGGTTCCATCGACGTTTGAGCCCGCGGCGTCGCGCTTTGCCTTGCGCTCGGCATTGAGCTCGGCGTCGCTCTCGCGCACCAGTTTGATAATCGCCGCGCAGGCCTCCTCGCCCACCAAGTCGCGAGCACGCACCGTCAGACGCGTCGCTTCCTGCTTGTCGCCGTCGCTTGCAGCATCGGTCGCGCACATAATCAGGCAGATGGCAATCTCGGCCGAAGGCGAGGTCGGCACGCCTTGCAGGGACAGTTCACCCATCACGTGGTCGTCGCTCTCATCGGCGGCATCCGGATAGGTGGTATGGATCTTGTTGAGCAGGCGTGTCGTGTGCGAATCGTTGGGCGCTAAGCGCAGTGCCAGACGAGCACAGCCCACAGCAGCCGAGATGTTCTCGGTCTCGGGCTCCAAGAAGTACTGACCTAGATTGGCGTAAGCGCGGGCGGCGCACTTGCCATCGCTTGCACGCTCCAGCACCGAGAACGAGAGCGATGCCCATTCCTGCTTGTCCTCGAGTGCGCGGAACAGCTCGGCCAAATCTAAGCGATAGTTGCAGTTCATGGGGTCCCAACGCACAGCCTGCATCAGGGCATTACGAGCGCTCACATAATCCTGCTGGCGAATGTAGGCAAACGCCATGTCAGAGTACAGGCGGTCAAACGGCACCTCGACCTGCACGAGCTCGCGCGGATCCTTCTCAACGCGGCGATAGGCCAAGCGCTCAAACTTGCTATCGAAGCTAAAGTATTGGCGCTTCTCCTCCGTCTTGCACTCGGCGTCAATATACTCCTCGGCAAGTTCCACCAGGCGCTCCAACAGCGGCGTCGCCGTAGCCAGGTCGCCCTGCGCCAGATAGTTCTCGGCATACGTGATGTCTTGCAAGCTGATGGGCAGATCCATGGCTACTCCTCGATCTGAGCGAAACACGGCGGGCGCCGTATATACGGTCGATACACAAAACCCGGGTCTCTTGCGAGGCCCGGGCGTTCATTTTGTGGTAGCCCGTACCAGATTCGAACTGGTGATCTCCGCCTTGAGAGGGCGGCGTCCTAAACCGCTAGACGAACGGGCCATATGTAGCAAATGCAATGGCTGGGATGGAGGGAGTCGAACCCCCATTGACGGAACCAGAATCCGCTGTCCTGCCATTAGACGACATCCCAATGACTGCATTGCTGCGCTCGGCTGTGCCTTTGCGCAAGAAAGAAATATACGGGAAGTCCCGTCATGACGCAAGCCCCAATTTTGACTTTTTTGAAATTCGGCCAAATTGGCCTAATTTCGTCCAACCCGTGAAGGACCTGTGAAGCCGACCGCTGTACACGAAGGGCAAAACGCCGCGAGCGGTAGCCGTCAACCGTTGGCAGATTCTACCGCGAAAACGATAGCGCCAGGCAACACAATCGAAGTATCAATGATCGCGTAGATATCGAGGCACCATGGACGAAGAGCTTGATTACCTATGGGAGACTCTGGGCCTCGAGATCACTGCTGACCTTTGGCCCGAACGAGACAAAATCCATCCCACACTGCGCCCCGCCATCACGGTAGTGCAGGCAAACTACCGACGCGCCTCATTTTTGATCATGCGAACGTCATGGCATGCGGCGCTCCCCGACCTCAAGCGCATCCAGGCAAGCCTCGTCGAGCTGTCCGGCATGCCGACCGTCATATCCGAGACGAACCTGGAGCGGCGGCAGCGCGAGTGCCTGCAGCGGCAACGGATTCCGTTTATCTGCCCCGGCATTCAGGCATACCTGCCCTTTATGGACGAAGAGTACTGGAGCGACACGTCCGACACGTACGTAAAGACCTACGACCCACACGAATGGGCGCAACTGGAGGACTGACTGGGCCAGGCCCGCCGGCGGAAAGCACACCCCAGAATCGCCACTCAAAACGGGACGCGCTTTCCACAGTTGCTACAGCAGCGCCTCGGCCCAGGCCGCTTCCTTAAAGCCCGGAATCGCAAAGTCATCGCCCACCAGCAGCGGACGCTTAACCAGCATACCGTCAGTCGCCAGCAGCTCGTAGCATTCCTGGTCCGTCATACCCGCATCCAGGCGCGCCTTCAGGCCCAGCTCTCGATATTTCATGCCCGACGAGTTAAAGAAGCGTCGCACCGGCAGCCCCGAACGCGCAATCCAGGTCGCGAGCTCCTCAGCCGAGGGATTGTCCGTAACGATATCGCGGTCGATATACTCAACCCCATGCTCGTCCAACCAGGCCTTGGCCTTTTTACACGTCGAGCATTTGGGATATTCAACAAACAGTACGGTCATGGGAATCCTCCGAATGTAGATCGGCCAACGCAGGTACATACCATACGAGGCGCCTTCGCATCATGGAGCAATTGTAGCCCACGGGTCACACGCTAAACAAACCGTACCCCAAAGCCTCGCTTAACGAACGGCAGCAACTCCATCGCTTCGGGCGCAATATGGCCTACAACGTTCATGCGCTCGTCGCCGGGAAGATCGACCCGCGCAATCTCAAGCTCGCCTTCGTAGCGCCCATAGCCGCTATTGCTCACAGCGATCGACCCCGTCTTTCGCGGCAGGCCGGCACCGGTATCCGTCGGCACGGAATCCGGCTTAAGCGTCGTGCGCGACTCCTGAGACCTAAAAATAAGGGCGCTCGAGTCAGGTCGATCGTGATGGACTTGCCCCAACAAATAGGAGTATCCGGGGTCGAGCTGGCACGGCATGTCAACATATCCAGCGGAAATCTGGGCAAACTGTGCCCAACCTGCATCGGAAAGATCGGGGTCGCCGACCAAAACAATGTCGCAATCGGCACCATGTGCGAGCTCAAGCATGTTGAGGGCAACCTTTGACGCGCGACCGCGCTGCGCCTCAACCGTCGGCAAGCCCTCGAATACCGGCCCGCGAACGTTGGCATCACCCGGCACAAAAGCCATGATTTCGAAGCCAAGGGCTGCAAGACGAAGATTCGTCCGAGCAATGTCCTCCAGAGCTAAACCGGTATAGGGCTTGGGATAAAAATTGTGGCAGGCGGCAAAACGGGTCACATCGGCGCCGGCTTCTCGCCACGACGCGATTTCATCAGGACTCACCGTCGATGCATTGACCACAATGCGAAATACACCGGACAGCTCCGCGACCCGCTGGGGACTAAAGCCATAATCCAAGCGCAGGTACTCCAGTCCCAGATCACGCAAGTCCTCCATGCGCTCAAGGCCCAGCAAATCGCACGTGCGCGGCCCCACATCGGCAATGAGCGCAATACCGCGAGCGGAAAGTCGCGACAGCACCTGGCGAACCTTATCGGCATACGCCGCTCCCCCATCCTCGGGAATATGCAGCGAGGTAAACGCATAGCGCGCGCCTGCCGCGGCGCCATGTTCAATCGTCCGCTCGATATCTTGCAGAGGACTGGAAAGATAGACAGAAATACCCGTTCTCACGCTTCGATTCTCCTTTAAAAAGGCCGGCGGGGCAGTTAGCCCCGCCGGCACAACCATAGCATCAAGCGATCTGCGGCACGTCAAGACGCTCGAATGACATAGCGCGCAGCATCAGGCTACTCGCCAAAGAACTCGTTGATCTTCTGCTCGTCGACGCCGAAGAACCACGTCAGGACAAAGCCGGCGGCATAGGCAAGCAGCATAGCGGCAACGTAGCCGAGCTGCTGGCCGGGAACGACGATCAGCAGGCCAAACAGACCGGAAACGCCCTGAGAAACCGTGCCGATGTGCAGCAGCGCCGCGAGCGCGCCACCAAATCCGGCGCCCAGGCAGGCCGTCACAAACGGGCGGACAAGCGGCAGCGTAACAGCATACATCAGAGGCTCGCCAACGCCCAGGATGCCAACGGGAATGGACTCTGCAACATACTTCTTAAGCTTGGCGTTCTTGGTCTTAAAGTACAGCGCCAGACCGGCACCGACCTGGCCGCCGCCAGCCATCATAAGGATGGGCAGCAGGTAGTTGATGCCCTTGGTAGCGCCATCGGGATCGTTGAGCATAGCGTGGATCGGCGTAAGTGCCTGATGCAGGCCGACGGACACCAGCGGCAAGAAGCCTGCCGACAGGATATAGCCGCCCAGAACGCCCAGCTTCTCGAAGATAAAGGTCAAAACGCTAAAGATGGCAGTCGTCAGCCATGCGCCAACCGGCTGGATGACGAGCATCAGAGCAAAGGCGCCGATGATGAGCACCAGCAGCGGAGACAGGAATGTATCGAGCGCGTTGGGCATAACCTTGCGAATTTGATGCTCCATCCAGGCAAAAAACGCGCCAGCGATGAGAGCCGCGATCATGCCGCCCGCGGCGGGATTGTACTGCGCATTGGTGAGCGGCAGCAGAATAGCGGTGCTGGGATCGGCGGCACCAGGCGCAAGCAGGGGCATAGCGCTGTTGGCGATACACATCATGCCGGCGATACCGCCCAGTGCAGCGGAGCCGCCAAACTCGCGCGCCGCGTTGTAGCCCACCAAGATGGGCAGATAGGCGAAGAGGGCCCAACCCATGGAACGAATGCCCTGGTACCACCACTCGCCTGCAAGCGCGCCTGCCGTCGAGACGTTAATGACGTTGCAGATACCGTTGATGAGGCCAGCCGCAATGATGCCGGGAAGCAGGGCGACGAAGACATTGGAAATTTTCTTGAGGAAGGCCTGAACCGGTTTGGTCTCGTACTTGGCCTTCTGCGCGGCCTTGTTTGTGGCCGCAGCGTCAGCCACACTCTCGTCAGCAACGCCTTTCGCAAGGCCGGTGAGCTTGGAGAATTCCTCGAGCACCTTATTCACCTTGCCCGGACCCAGCACGATCTGCATCGTGTCGTCCTCAACAAGGCCCATCACACCGTCGAGTGCCTTAATACCCTCCGCGTCGACGTTGCCCGCGTCTTTGACGGTCACGCGCAGGCGCGTCATGCACGCCGCGTTTGCCAGCACGTTGTCTTTACCGCCCAAAAGGTCCAGCAGCTTTTGAGCCAGCTCTTTGTTCGTCATAACTCCTCCTTGTATCGGGTATCTCTTCTGGATGTCACATCTGCTCACGCCGTGCACCTATTGGGCATCGGCATTGCCTTTCTCATGGCCACTCACCGCAGCACGGACATGGCCGCGCGCCCGCCCAAGAGCTACCGCAGCCTGCTCGGTATCGCAGTCCAGCAGCACCGAGACAATAGCGGTTTTTACGTGGCCACCGGCATCTGCAAGCGCCTGAACAGCGCGCTCGCGCGTGCAGCCGGTCGCCTCCATCACGATGTTCTGGCCGCGCACCACCAACTTCTCGTTCGTCTGCTGTACATCGACCATCAGGTTTTGGTATACCTTGCCGATCTTGACCATGGCACCGGTCGAAATCATGTTGAGAATGAGCTTTTGGACCGTTCCCGCCTTGAGCCTCGTCGAGCCGGTCAGCACCTCGGGACCGGGCACGGGCTCAATGGCAAGATCTGCGCTCTCCCCGATCTTCGACCCTTGGTTACAGGCAATTGCAATGGTCTTGCACCCAGTTGCCTTGGCGTACACAAGGCCGCCCACCACATAGGGAGTACGACCGCTTGCCGCCAGGCCAACGACAAGATCCTTGTCCGAGAGTCCACGCTCCCGCAGGTCGCTCGCGCCAAGCTCCTCGCTGTCTTCGGCACCTTCGACAGCCTTGATAAACGCCGTCTCGCCTCCGGCAATGAGCCCGACAATCAGATCGGGTGACACGCCAAACGTGGGCGGGCACTCCGAAGCGTCGAGCACGCCCAGACGACCGCTGGTGCCTGCACCCATGTAAAAGACGCGCCCGCCGCGCTCGAGTGCCTCGGCAGCCCAGTCGATTGCTGTGGCAACCTGGGGCAACACTTTCGTGACCGACTGGACGGCACGAAGATCCTCATCGTTCATCGTCGTGACGATTTGCAGTGATGTCATCGTATCGAGGTCCATTGACCTAAGATTGCGCTGTTCGGTCGTGAATTTTGTTAAATCGAGCATTTCATTCACCTCATCTTTCCTGTTTCTCGATGTAGTTTTGCTTAATGACATGCGTCGCCCGCTCGTAGTCGCTGGCAACGTAAGCAGCGTACAGGGCATCGACAACCATAAGCTGGGCCATACGCGAAGCCATGGCACCGCTGCGGACCAAGGGCTCACTCGCGGCGACGCCGAGCACGGCATCGGCCATGGTGGCAAGCTTGGACGATCCATCTACTTTGGTCACGGCCACAACGGAGCAGTTGTGACGTTGAGCCTCGACGGTGCAGTCCAGCACCTCTCGCGTCAAGCCCGAGTAGCTAAAGGCGATTGCCATATCGCCCTCATGCATGTTCTTGGCACACAGAAGCTGATCATGCCAGTCGTCGTATAGATGGCACGCTTTGTCAACACGCATGAGCTTTTGCGCCAGATCGTGCGCGACCAAACGAGAGGCGCCGATACCGAACAGATTGACCGCGCGTGCCCGCTTAAGATGGGCCGCGCATCGCTCCAAGACGCTGTAATCGAGCATTCGCGCCGTCGCCTCGATCGTGCGCACGTTGTTTTTCATCACCTTCCCCACGATACGTTCGACGCTGTCGTCCATGGAGATGTCCTCGAGGGCAACGTCTTTCTTATCACCCAAGAGCGCCAGTTCGGCAATCAGTTCGCGCTGGAACTCCTTGTAGCCCGCAAAACCCAAGCGCTTGCAAAAGCGCAAAATGCTCGAGGGCGAAGAGAACGCGGCATCGGCAAGACCGCGGACGGACAGCCCGACCACCTCGTGCGGATGAGCGCTTACGTATGCGATGACATTGCGTTCCGCCGGACTCGCACTGAGCTCACGTTCGCGAAGCCGCAAAAGCAATCCGTTTGCCATCTCAAACACCTCCGTTGAGAAGAATTAAAGACCAACGAACGATTCGTACCGGATATAAACAGCTTTTACGGTACATTGTGCCGCATCATGGCGCACAAAGGGCGAGCGTTCTACCGCTCGCCCCTCAAATCCGACCGCTCGGAAATACGCGCGACACAAAATAATTCAACGAGGTCGCATTATAAGAAACGGGTTTGTTACCGGTTAGCGCCTCGCATGGGCGCCGATGGGACAGGTCGCGCGCCGAGCCAGCGCGGCCACCAGCAACACCAACAGCATGGCGACAACGTAGCCCGCGGCATCGAAGCCCAGGTCGATCATGTCGAAATGACGGCCAGGAACAAAGATCTTGTGCACTTGGTCACCGACAGAGCAGACGGCGCAAAAGAGCGCAGCGAGTACGTACCGGAATCGCGCGCATGGCAGGCACCCGCCCAGGCATACCACGGTCGCCGAAGCAAATAGTCCGACAAAGAAGAACTCAACGGTATGTGCGACGCGACGAATGTTGGCACCCATCCACAGACGAACGGGCGCTAGCGGGTCGGGATGAACGGTGGCAGTCATTGAATCCGCGCCCTCGACGGCATCCCCCGCCTGGGACTCCTGCGTGGCGTCGGGCCGCACGTCCGCGGCCCGTCCTTCCACCGCGCGCGCGGTGGACTCGCTGAGCGACGACGTCTGCTCCACGTTTTGCTCCGTCAGCATCCAAATACTTGCCAGCGTCACGACCAGCAGGACAACCGAAATCCATCCGACTATGTGCTTCACACGAGCCAAGGGCTAACCTCCGTCATTTTTTGAGCAGCAGCGAGTGTACCCCCAAATGCAGTTGTCGCCGTAGCGAAATCCAAAATGTTCGAATCGGGGCGCCAAAGGACCGTGGCGCCCCTACCCCATCTCGCGCATCCAGCGATCGAAGGTCCCCACGCACACGCCTAGCCGCTTTGCCGCCTGACTCCGCGTGATATCGCCCGCCTCGTAGGTATCGCGTACCAGCTCGAATTGCGGAGGACAGGGCTTGCGGGGCCGGCCAAAGCGCACGCCGCGCGCTCGCGCCGCCGCAATGCCCTCGGCTTGGCGCCGGTGAATGTTCTCGCGCTCCACCTGCGCCACATAGCTCAGCAGCTGCAAAACAATATCGGCAATCAACGCACTCGTCACGTCCGACCCACCACAGTCCCTGGTGCGCGTGTCGAGCAATGGCATGTCCAGCACCACGATGGCGGCGCCGAGCTCTTTGGTTATGCACCGCCATTCCTCGAGGATCTCACTGTAGTTACGGCCCAGCCGATCAATGGAAAGTACCACCAGCACATCACCGGAATCCAACGCACACAGCAGCTCGCGATACCGCGGTCGATCGAAGTCTTTGCCGCTCGCACGATCGGCAAAGATATTCGCCGGTTCCACGCCATAGGCACCCAGCGCATCCAGCTGCCGATTCAGATTTTGATCACGCGAGCTCACCCGCGCATACCCGTACACCGTTGTCATCTCATCCCCGCTCTCTCGAAAACCTCCCAAAAAGGAACAGGTTTATTTTGGTAGGTTTTATCTCCCCTGTAGCAGGCTGAAGACGCAAGCGCGCGGGCGGCAAGACGATTGATGCGCCACAAAACAGGCGGCCCCAAAAGACCGCCCCGTTCTCTATGAATCACCAAATTCCGGCTAATGAATAAGCCTGAAATCCAAGTGTCCGCGCGTGGTGTTGACGCGCGAGACCTCGATGATCACGCGCTGCCCCAGCTCATAGCGAGTCCCCGTGTCGGCGCCCGTGAGCGTGAGCGCGTCCTCATCAAACTCGAACCACTCGTTGCCCAGACTCTTGATCGAAACCAAACCCTCAACCTGTGTCAGATCCAGGCGCACAAAGAGGCCCATGCCGCTGACCCACGAGATCGTTCCGGCGTAGCGCTCACCCAGGCGGTCCTCGTAGTACTGGGCGATCTTGATCTTTTGCGTCGCATGGCTGGCGGCGTCGGCCGCACGCTCGGCATCGCCGCACGCGCGGCAGATTTGCGGCAGGATGCGCGGCAGGGACTCGCGGCCCTTACCGATCAGCCGCGGCGTACGCACCAAGGCGTCCTTGCCACCCAGCCGCTCGTAGGCCAGCTGCAGCTTGAGTACGCGATGCACCACCAGGTCGGGATAACGGCGAATGGGACTCGTAAAGTGGCAATAGCACGGCGCGGCAAGTGCAAAGTGGCCCTCGTTGCGCGGCTTGTACAGTGCGCGCTGCATACTGCGCAGTAGCAACGTGTTGACGAGCGGTGCGTTGGCCGTACCGGCTGCGGCGTCAACCGCCGCCTGCAGCTCGTCGGGGCTTCCCAGGGCAATGCCTGCCGCGCGACGGTCATCGATGATACCCAGCTGTGCCAGCGCCACGGCGGCACCGTGCAGGCTGTCGGGGCTGGGATCGTCGTGCACGCGATAGCAGGCCTCGATATCGCGGTCGGCCAGCCACTCCGCCACGCACTCGTTGGCCAGCAGCATGGCTTCCTCAATCAGCGACGTGGCGCACGAGTGCTCACGGGCCACGATCTGCACGGGCACACCGCCCTCGTCCAACAGCGCACGGATCTCGGCCGTATCAAAGTCGACCGAACCGCGCGCACGGCGAATACGACGGCGAAGCTCGGCGAGCTCGTTGGCAGCTACGAGGAAATCCCCCAAGTCGACGCTATAGCCGCGAGCGGTTTCCTCGCACGCAAGCCCGCGCTCGAGCGCTTCCTCGCGCGAGGCTTCAACCGCGGCAACATCCTCGGCGGCACCCTCCAGCACCGAATACTCCACCGCACCGGCACGTACCAGCAGCGCCTCGGCACCATCGTAGTCCATGCGCACGCGCGAGCGGATCACGCTGGGATAGGGATCGTAATGGCGCACGCGACCCTGCGCGTCGAGCTCAATGTCGACGGTAAACGCCAGGCGGTCCTCGTCGGGACGCAGCGAGCACAAATCGTTCGACAGGCGCTCGGGCAACATGGGCAGCACGCGATCGGCAAGATACACCGACGTCGTGCGATGGCGGGCCTCCAGATCGATATGTCCGTCCCAGGCGACATAGTGCGAAACGTCGGCAATATGAACACCCAGCTTGTAGCCACCCTCGGGCGTGCGCTTCAGCGAGATGGCGTCGTCAAAGTCGCGCGCGTCGACCGGGTCAATCGTAATGACAAAGCGGTCGCGCAGGTCTCGGCGAAGCGGGTCCTTGAGTGCCGAGGCCACATCGAGCGAAAGTGCCTCGGCCTCGGCTAGCGCGGCCTCGGGATACGTATCGGTATAGCCATAGCGCGCCATCACATACTGGACGCCCAAATCGGGCGCATCATCGCCGCCAATACGGCGCTCGATCGTCACGGTGCCCGATTCCAGGCGCGTCGGATATGTCAGGATGCGTGCGACGACCGCATCACCCGGATGAACGCCCAAGCGCTCCGCCGAGGTGTCCTCCGGCAGGATAAAGAAATCGGCCTTTAGGCGAGAGTCAAGCGGCTCGATTACCCCGAGCGGGCCGGCGGTCTGGTACGTGCCCACCACGCTCATGGCTGCACGCTCGACGACGCCCTCGATTACGGCGCGTCGCTCGCCATGCGGGCTGTTCTTAATGCTCACGGCAACGGTATCGCCGTCCATAATCTCGCGCTTGCCGCGGCCCATGACCTTGTAGTCGCCGTTTTCGGTTACAACGTAGGCACTATGCTCATGGAGCTGCACGCGTCCGGTCAGACTCGGGCGACGCTCGCTGCGCACCGGCCCGCGCTTATTGCGAGCTCCACGCTTATGCTTGTTATTGCGCCCCATGGCGCCTCCTTACTATCGATGGCCGTTTACACCCCAAGAGTCTACCCAAATGATCCCTTGGGGACGGCAGGATTGAGGGTCACATAGATAGACCAGCGCCACGATGATCCGCAATCCTGCCGTCACCTCGGGATCAAAAAACGGGCCGTCCCCAAAAGAGACGACCCGTTAAAGGAACGAATTCCAATCACGCCTACACGCGCAGATAGCGGCGCATGGCGATGGCGGAACCAAAGAGACCGATCAGCACGCCGACCAAAATCAGCGCGGCGTAGGTCACCAGGTAGTACTGTATCGGCAGCGCAAACGACATCCAGCCGATGCTCTCCTGCAGACGCGGAACCATCAGGTTACGTAGCAGCTCCAGCACGCCGATGGAAAGCAGCGAGCCTAAGATGGCCTGAAGCACGCCCTCGGTAATGAACGGCCCGCGAATGAAGCCGTTGCTTGCGCCCACCAGACGCATGATCGCGATCTCACGACGACGCGCCGTAATGGACAGGCGAATCGTGTTGTTAATGAAAATGAACGCGATAAAGGTCAGCAGGCCGACGAGCACCACAGCGGCGATACGGATGTAGTTCGTCACCTGGAACAGGCGGCTCACTTCCTCCTGGCCGTACAGAACGCTCGCGTTAACGTCGCCGTCATCCGCGATCTTCTGAAAATCGGCGTTCTTCTTGAGCTTCTTGGCCGTGCTCTCGACCTTGGACGGATCATCCATCTCGATGGCGAACGAAGCCGGCAGCGGGTTCTGACCGTCGAGCGCGCTCATGGTAGCGTCGGCGTTACCCGACATCTTGCTCGTGTACTCGGCCAGCGCGTCGTCCTTGTCCTTGTACGTCACGGACTTGACGTTGCTCCACGTCTTGAGCTCGGCCTCAAAGGCCTGAACATCTGCCTGGTTGGCATCATCGCTAATAAAGGCGTTGATGACGACCTGATCCTCGACGGTGCCGATCACGGAGTTCAGCATCGCGGAACCCATAATGAACAGGCCGATGATAAACAGCGAAAGGAAAATCGTGATGACGGCGCCGAGCGAGGTGGTCCAGTTACGGAAGAAGTGGCTGATTGCCTCTTTGAGCGAGTAGCCCACGTTAGTTGGTGCCATAGTTGCCGTAACCTCCCCTCTCCTGGTCGCGGATTACGTGGCCGCCCTCGAGGGCGATCACGCGACGGTGCATGCTATCGACCATCTCGCGGTCGTGCGTAGCGACGATCACGGTGGTACCGGTGCGGTTAATGCGCTCGAGCAGCTTCATGATGCCCAACGAAATCGCCGGGTCGAGGTTGCCCGTGGGCTCGTCGCAAATCAGCAGCGGCGGGCGGTTGACCATAGCGCGGGCAACGGCCACGCGCTGTTGCTCGCCACCGGAAAGCTGATCGGGCAGCGAGTCCATCTGATCGGCCAGACCGACCAGACGCAGCACCTCGGGCACCTGGCTGCGAATGACGCCCTTGGGCTTGCCGATGCACTGCAGGGCAAACGCCACGTTTTCGTAGGCGGTCTTTTGCGGCAGGAGCTTAAAGTCCTGGAACACGGCGCCAATCTGACGACGCAGGAACGGAACCTTGCGGTTCTTGATCTTCATGAGATCCTGGCCGGCAACCAAAATGCGGCCGCTTGTGGGCTTGACATCGCGGTTGAGCGTCGACAGCAGCGTGGTCTTACCCGAGCCGGAGTGACCGACCAAAAAGACGAACTCGCCCGGATAGATCTCGATGTTGACGTCGTCGAGTGCGGGCTTGTTGGGCTGCGCCGGATAGATCTTGGTGACGTGCTCCATAAGGATGACGGGCTCGACACCGGCCTGCTTGGCCATCTTTTTGCGGCTGGCCTGCGGGTCGATGGGCGCAAACACCGACGTGAAGTCGGGGTTGTTGAGCGCGTTGTCGAGGCTTGCGACCTCGGCGGCCTGATCGCGCTCGACCACGGGAGCCGCAGGCTGCGTGGGGTCGGGAATGCCGGCAAAAAGACCGGACTGCGCGGGCTGCGGCGCGGGAGCCGCAGGGGCCATCGGATCGGGGATGCCGGCCATGGTAGGCTGCGGCGTGGCGGCGCTCGTCTGAGGCTGAGCCACGCGGGCGGTCACCGTCTGAACGGGCTCAAAGCCAGCCGTGCCGGAAAGCGCAACATCGTTGTTGGGGTTGTAGGCAAGGGGATCTGCCGCCGGCTGTGCCTGATCTGCCGGCTGTGCGGGGATCGGGCTCAACAGCTGATCCTCTGAATCCGGAGTGGCGAAACGACTGCCCGCGACGCTCGGCTGCGTCTTGGGGGCTTTATCGCCCGCACCGGAGGTACGGAAGTGGTTACCCACTGGTGCTCCTTATCGTCGTGCGTTTAAACTACATGAGCGCTTTGTATTTTAGCAGCATTGCCTTTGCTGCACATAAGAAGCATGGCGGGCTTTGGGATCTGTCCGGCCGAGCGCAGGGTTGCTCTCCAAATCGTCCTCGGACATGTCGGAGCCCCCACTGCGCGCTTTGCGCGGCGGGGGCTCCTCCGTCCTGCGGAAAGATTTGGAGAGCAACCCTGTGCCCGGCCTGCGGCTACTATGGGGCCGGCGCATCTACCTTGTGATGCTGCGCATACAAAGTTGGAAGGGTCTGAATGGCACTTTGTTGGGATGGGCCCGTTTCCCGGAGAAAACCCTTGCTTGATGCGGGCCTGTTTTTTGTTTGTTGCTAACAAAAAACAGGGGCGCTCTCTTTGAGGACGTCCCTGTTTTCGTTTATGTGTGTTTGGTTTGCAGCCAGATGAGCGATGGTTGCTCTAGGCCAAGAACTCCTTGGTGGTCGCCACGATGTTGGCGGCGTCCAGGCCGTACTTGTGCAGGAGTTCGGCACCCGGGCCGGACTCGCCGAAGGTATCGCTGACGCCGATCTTCTTGAGCGGCGTCGGGCACTGCCCGCACAGGACATCGGCAACGGCGCTGCCCAGGCCACCGATCACGGAGTGCTCCTCGACGGTCACGACGTGGCCGGTCTTGGTGGCGCTCTTGACGATCAGGTCGGCATCGATGGGCTTGATGGTGTGCATGTTGATGACCTCGGCATCGATGCCCTCGGCAGCAAGCTGCTCAGCGGCCTCGAGCGCCTCGCCGACCATCAGGCCGCAGGCGATGATGGTGACGTCGGTGCCCTCGCGCATGACGATGCCGCGGCCCAGCTCGAACTTGTAGGTCTCGGGGTCGTTGATAACGGGCGAGGCCAGACGGGCAAAGCGCATGTACACGGGGCCGTCGCACTCGTAGGCGGCGCGCGTCACGGCGCGGGCCTCGACGTCGTCGGCGGGAACAATCACGGTCATGCCGGGGATGACGCGCATCAGGGCGATATCCTCGCAGCACTGGTGCGTGGCGCCGTCCTCGCCCACCGAGATACCGGCGTGCGTGGCACCGATCTTAACGTTAAGGTGCGGGTAGCCGATGGAGTTGCGGACCTGCTCAAAGGCGCGGCCGGCGGCGAACATGGCAAAGGTGCTCGCGAAGGCGACGCGGCCGGTGGTCGCGATGCCAGCGGCAACACCCATCAGGTTGCTCTCGGCGATGCCCACATCGAAGAAACGATCGGGGCAGGCGGCCTTAAACTTGCCGGTCTGCGTGGCGGCGGCCAGGTCGGCGTCGAGGACCACGAAGTCATCGTGCTCGTTGGCGAGCTCGACGAGGGCCTCGCCGTAGCTTACGCGCGTGGCGATTTTCTTGACGTCTGCCATCCTAGAGCTCCTCTCCGGCGGCCGTGAGCTCTGCCATGGCCTGCTCAAACTGTTCATCGTTGGGGGCCTTACCGTGCCAGCCCACCTGGTTCTCCATAAAGGAGACGCCCTTGCCCTTCGTGGTCTCGGCGATAATGGCGGTCGGCTGACCCTTGGTGGCGCGAGCCTCGGCAAAGGCGGCGCGGATCTGGTCGAAGTCGTTGCCGTCGGCGAGCTCCACCACATGGAACTTGAAAGCGCGGAACTTGTCGGCGAGCGGCATGGGATCGTTGACCTCCTCGACGGGGCCGTCGATCTGCAGGCCGTTGTGGTCGACGATCACGCAGAGGTTGTCGAGCTGCTGGTTGCCGGCGAACATGGCGGCCTCCCAGACCTGGCCCTCCTCGCTCTCGCCGTCGCCCAGCAGGGCGTACGTGCGGTACGTATCGCCCCAGTGCTTGGCGGCAACGGCCATGCCCACGGCGGCGGAGATGCCCTGCCCGAGCGAACCGGTGGACATGTCGACGCCCGGGGTGTCGTTCATGTTGGGGTGACCCTGCAGGTGACTGCCGATGTGGCGCAGCGTCTCGAGATCCTCCTTGGGGAAGAATCCGCGCTCGGCGAGCACGGCGTACAGACCAGGCGCGCAGTGACCCTTGGAAAGCACGAAGCGATCGCGGTCGGCCTTGCGGGGGTCGGCCGGGTCGACGTTCATTTCCTCAAAGTACAGATAGGTCATGATGTCGGCAGCGCCGAGCGAACCGCCCGGATGGCCGGACTTGGCAGCGTGCACGCCGGTGACGATGCCCTTCCTTACCTCGTTGGCAACCTTTTTGAGCTCTTCGTCGCTCATTGTGCCTTCCTTTCATCCTCTTTAGACAAGATGTGCACGGCACAGAAGGTCGTCCCAACACAGCCGCAATGCACGTACGTCATTCATTATGCTGGAAACTGATGGCTTTACCAGAGTTTTTATCATTATTTGAACAATTGAGCAGGCAGAACCGCTGATGAAACGGTTTATCAATGTGAACGTCTTTTGGATGGAGCGCAGTCGGCCCTACGCGTTAATGTCCTTGAATCCCTCGCCGAAGGTTTCCGTAACGTCGGCCACGGTCACGATGGCGCGCGGGTCGCGCTCGCGCACGATCGTCTTGAGCGTGTTGAGCTCGCGACGGCTCACAATGACCATGATCACCGGCTTCTCGGCACCCGAGTACATGCCGGTCGCCCTCAGCTTGGTGCAGCCGCGGCCCAGACCGTACATGATGTCGGCCGCGATATCGGGAAACTTGTCCGAGATGATGAGCACCATACGGCGCCTGTTGCCGCCGTCGACCACGGCATCGATCACGTAGCCGCTAATGACCATCGAAAGGCCCGCATACAGCGCGTTTTCGACTGAAAAGACCGGGGCCGACAGCGCGCACACGGCAACATCGATCGCCATGACGGTCGAGCCAACCGGCAGCGATGTGTCGCGCGAGATAATCTGACCGATGGTGTCGGAGCCACCAGTGTTAGCACCGGCGCGCAACACCATGCCATATCCGACGCCCGTGATGATGCCGCCCCACATAGCAGGCAGCATCAGATCGGCATGCGCCAGCGGCGCAACAAACGGAGCGAACAGGTCGGTGAAAAAGCCCAGCAGCACAAAGCCCGTCGCCGTCTGCACCACGTAGAACATGCCGCCCGCACGCATAACCACCAGCAGCAGCAAGGCATTCATCACAATTGTCTGGATACCGACGGGCAGCGATATGCCATGCGAGGCGCCAACCGCCTGAATAATGGTGGCGAGGCCCGTAACGCCGCCGGCGGCAAGGCCGTTGGGAATCAAAAACAGGTCCGTCGCGATAGCTGCCAGGGCGCAGCCAAACATGATCTTGGGCAAGTCATGAAAGAAGTTCATCGAAAGAATGCGCTTGATGTCCAGACGATATGCCATGCTGCCTCCCTCAAAAAAGCGCACCCAAATGAGTGCGCCTTGAACTTCTTGCCGTATTCGATTCTACCGATTCACCGGGCAAATACCACCCCTGCGAAGTGTTTGTATCGACCCGGAGCCAGCCATGCGCCTAGGCCTCCGAGCCTTCCGCATCGGCGTTGCCGGTTGCCCAGCGATGGTAGCCGATCACAAACGGATCCAAATCGCCATCGTCGAGAACGGCCTCGACGTTGCTGGTCTCCACGCCTGTACGCAGGTCCTTGACCATCTGATACGGGTAGAGCACATAGCTGCGAATCTGGTTGCCAAACCCGATCGTGGTCTTGGGTCCACGAATCTCGTCGAGCGCCTCGGCGCGCTTCTCGAGCTCGATCTCGTACAGACGGGCCTTGAGAATCTGCATGCACGCGGCCTTGTTTTGAATCTGGCTACGCTCGTTTTGACACGTGACGACGATGCCGCTGGGAAAATGCGTCACGCGTACGGCGGAGTCGGTGGTATTGACGCCCTGGCCGCCCGGACCGCTCGCGTGATACACGTCCACGCGGATATCGTCGGGACTGATCTCGATGTCGATATCGTCAGGTAGCACGGGGATGACCTCGACGCCGGCAAACGTGGTCTGGCGGCGCTTCTTGTCGTCGGTGGGGCTAATGCGCACCAGACGGTGGACGCCGGCCTCGGCGCGCAGCATGCCAAACGCGTCCTTGCCCTCGACGGTAAAGGTCGCACGGTCGATGCCGATGATCTCGGCCGCGGGGCAGTCGTTAATGGTGACCTTCCAGCCGCGACGCTGGCAGTACTTCATGTACATCTTAAAGAGCATGAAGGTCCAGTCCTGCGCCTCCAGGCCACCCTGTCCGGGCTTGATGGTCACAATCGCGTCGCCGTGATCGAACTCACCGGTAAACCAGCTCGAAAGCTCGAGCTCATCGATAGCGCGGGCTAGGCGTTCTGCCGTAGCGGCAGCCTCCTCGCACAATGCGGTGGCATCGGGGTCGTCGCCCATCTCCTCGGCAAGCTCCAGCGCCGCGCGGGCGTCAGATAGCTCGCCGCGCGCGGTATCCACGGCAGCGATATCTTCCTTGGCGCGAGCGATCTCCTCCATGGTGGCGCGAGCGGCGTCGGCGTCATCCCAAAAGCCGGGGGCCACGCTTTTTGCCTCGAGCTCGGTCACGCGTGTGCGTTTCTCGTCCAAATGAAGATACGACTCGACCTCGCCGAGCCGGTCTGCAAACGCTTCCAGCTCGGCGGGCGTTACCTCTAAAGCCTCGGCCATTAACGATTCCTGCCGTGGCAGTACTTGAACTTCTTGCCGCTGCCGCAGGGGCAAAGGTCATTGCGGCCAACGTTGACATAAGGGTCGTCGCTCTCGTCCTTGCGGTAGGTGGTCACCTTGCCGCCGTTGTTGACAGCAGCCGGGCCTCCTTGGACGGCCGTACGAGCCTGCACCTGCGCCTGCTTGCGCAGCACCGAGCTGCCGTTGTCGCCATCGACATCGGCGGGGCCGGAGAAGTGCGCACCCTTGAGCGCGGGGTCTTCCTTGTGCTCCACGGCCTGCGGGGCGGCCTTGATCTCGATGCGCAGGACGGTGCGCAGGTAATCCTCGTACATGGTGTCGACGAGCATCTGGAAGGCACTGTAAGCCTCAGTCTTGTACTCGACCAGCGGATCGCGCTGACCAAAGCCGCGCAGTCCGATACCGGTCTTGAGGTAGTCCATCTCCTGCAGGTAGTTCATCCAGCGGGTATCGATGACGCGCAGCATGACCTGGGTGTTGAGCTCGCGCATGAGGTCCTCACCCAGGCGCTCGGCCTTCATGTTGTAGCACTTCTCAACGTAGGCCAGGACATCGGCAGCCAGGGCCTCAAAGTCCTCGTCGGGGAACTTGGGCGTATCGATATGGCCGGTCAGCTCCACGACCCACTTGCGCAGGCCCTCCAGGTCGCGCTCGCCATCGTGGCTGTCCTTGGCGCAGAACTCCTGCACGCAGCGGTACACGGTGTCGTGCATGACCTCGGTGATGTGGTCGGTCAGATCCTTGCCGTCCAGAATCTTGTTGCGCTCGGCGTAGATGACCTGGCGCTGCTTGTTCATGACGTCATCGTACTCGAGGACGCTCTTGCGCATGGAGAAGTTGATGCTCTCGACCTTGTGCTGGGCATTCTCGACGGCCTTGGAGATGATCTTGTGCTGGATGGGCATGTCGTCGCCCATGTCGGCGGTGACCATCATCTTGGAGACGCGGTCCATCTTGTCGCCGCCGAACAGGCGCATGAGGTCGTCCTCGAGCGACAGGTAAAACTGAGTCTCGCCCGGATCGCCCTGACGACCGGAGCGGCCGCGCAGCTGGTTGTCGATACGACGGGACTCATGGCGCTCGGTGCCGATGACGGTCAGGCCGCCGGCGGCAAGCACGCGCTCGCGCTCGGCCCTGCAGGTCTCCTTGGCCTCGGCACTAAACTGCTCGAGCTGCTCGGGCGTCACGTCCTCCATGGTCAGGCCCTCGTGCTCAAGGCGCCCGCGCACCAGCTCGTCGGGGTTGCCGCCCAGCAGGATGTCGGTACCACGACCGGCCATGTTAGTAGCGATGGTCACGGCGCCGAAGCGTCCGGCCTGGGCAACGATATGGGCCTCGCGCTCGTGATGCTTAGCGTTGAGGACCTCGTGCGCGATGCCGCGCTTGGTAAGGGCGGCCGACAGCTTCTCGGAGCTTTCGATGGAGACGGTGCCCACCAGGACCGGCTGGCCCTTGGCGTGACGTCGCTCGACATCGTCGGCAACGGCGTTGTACTTGGCCTGGATGGTGCGGTACACCAGGTCCTCGTGGTCAACACGCTGGACGGGCTTGTTGGAGGGGATGACCTCGACGGGCAGCTTGTAGATCTCGCGGAACTCGGCATCCTCGGTGAGTGCCGTACCGGTCATGCCGGAGAGCTTGTCATACAGACGGAAGTAGTTCTGCAAGGTGATGGTGGCCAGCGTCTGGTTCTCCTCGCGCACGAGCACGCCCTCTTTGGCCTCGATGGCCTGGTGCAAGCCCTCAGAGTAGCGGCGGCCTTCCATGATGCGACCGGTGAACTCGTCGACGATCTTGACCTCGCCGTTCGTGACCACGTACTGCTTGTCGCGATGGAACATGTACTGGGCCTTCAGCGCCTGCTGCAGGTGGTTGACCAGCTGGCCCGAAAAGTCGGCGTAGATGTCCTCGATGCCCAGACGGCGCTCGATCTTCTTAAGACCGCGCTCGGTGGCGGCGATGGTGTGCTTGGCCTCATCCATGACGTAGTCGCCCGTGGGCTCGACGTCCTCGGTGGCGGTGAGCATGTCGTGCGACACGTCCTCACCGCGCTCCAGGCCGCGCACGGCACGCGCAAAGTCCTTGTAGGTGCTGGCGGACTTGGTGCCGGCGCCCGAGATAATGAGCGGCGTTCTGGCCTCATCGATCAGGATGGAGTCGACCTCGTCGACGATGGCGTAGTTGTGGCCGCGCTGTACGCGCTGCTCGGGGCGGGTGACCATGTTGTCGCGCAGGTAGTCGAAACCGAACTCGGAGTTGGTGCCGTAGGTGACATCTGCCTGGTAGGCCGGACGCTTGAGCTCGAGCGGCATGTTGTTCTGGAGCAGACCGACGGTCATACCCAGGTACTTGTAGATGCGGCCCATCCACTCGGAGTCTCGCTTTGCCAGGTAATCGTTGACGGTAACGACATGCACGCCCTTGCTGGCGATAGCGTTGAGGTACCCGGCCAAGGTGGAGACAAGGGTCTTGCCTTCGCCGGTCTTCATCTCGGCGATATGGCCCTCGTGAAGCGCCATGGCGCCGATGAGCTGCACATCGAAGTGGCGCATGCCCATGGTGCGCTTGGAAGCCTCGCGCACGGTGGCAAAGGCCTCGGGGAGCATATCGTCGAGCGACTCGCCGTTGGCGTAGCGCTCACGGAACTTATCGGTCTGACCGCGGAGCTCTTCCTCGGTCATCTTCTCAAACTGGGGCTCAAGACCGTTGATCTGGTCGACGATCTTGTAGTAGCGCTTAAGGTCCTTATCGGATCCAAAGGACAGCAGCTTTGACATGAATCCCATGTTGTTTCCTTTTTGGCCATCGCCCGTGCCATGCAGCTCCGAGCGAGTTAAACACAGATAGTTGTACTTTAGCCAAACAGGGCGCACCCTATGCGGTCGACCTCAACCGCCACGTAATAACTACGACCAACCTGCCAAAAAGGGACTGGTTTATTTTGGTAGCTTTCATCTGGGAAAACGCCGTCTCTCTGCCATTTGGTGCAAACCAACCTGTCCCCTCCGCACCAATCTGGTGCGGAGGGGACGAGCTAGCTTGCACCAATAAAAAGAAAAGGGCCGCGCACCCAAATGGATGCACGGCCCTTATGCCATGAATGCGAGCGATTCCGCGGTGAGCTATTTACTCAGCAGCCTCGGTGGTCTCGGCCTCGGCAGCGGCCTCCTCGACGGGAGCCTCTGCGGGAGCCTCGGCGGCCTGCTTGGCAGCCTCCTCGGCAAACTTGGCGGCACGCTTAGCCTTCTCGGCAGCCTTAGCCTCAGCGGCGGCCTTGCGAGCGGCCTCGGCCTCAGCAGCCTTGGCGGCCTTGGCAGCCTTGGCCTCCTCAGCCTTCTTGAGCTGGGCGGCCGCGGCGCCACCGAACTTGTCGGCGAAGCGCTGGACGCGTCCACCGGTGTCGACGAACTTCTGCTGGCCGGTGTAGAACGGGTGGCACTCGTTGCAAAGCTCGACCTTCATCTCGGACACGGTAGCGTGCGTCTTGAAGGTGTTGCCGCAGGAGCACGTCACCGTGCACTCGACATACTGGGGATGGATACCCTGCTTCATGGTAGGACTCCTTATTGGTCAGGCGCTGGTTACCGATCAGCGCATAAGGCGTCTTGGTTTCCGACCAAGACAACAAACTAGGCTATGGTACCACGGCGCCGCGTGTCCCACAAAAGGTTCACGGTCTTTTCGGAACGACACGAATCTGACCCATCGAAACACATCTCCACCGTTCCTTCAACTGGGAAAATGCCGTCCCCGGGGCCTGAGAAGGGCCCCGGGGACGTTCGACTGACTGCGGGAACGGCCTTTCCGCTCAATGTGTTCGGCTGAGATCGGAAATCAACCAAACTGAACTAGGTTCAGTTGACATGGTTAAAAACGAGGGGCGACGCTTTTGCGTCACCCCTCGTCCCGGCCGGTTGCTTTAGTTGTACACACGGTAGTTACACTTGAACTGGGTTATGTGTCCATAGTTGGAGCGGTACCAACCCGACGTATAGCTGATTGCCTCTGCGCCTAGATAGTCGTAGCCCTTGTTGTAGCGAAGCTGACGGTAGGTCGTGTCGTACTCTGCTACGTAAAACGTGTCTCCAGAGAAGGCTTTGTACCGGTCCTTAACCGTCGAAGTCATGTACAGGGGTTCGACATCGCCTTTCTCTCCGTTGAGCGCATAGACGGGTGCCGCGATTCCGCATAAAGCCGTTGCCACGAGGATGGCGTAGACAGCCATGCGCGACGCATTGGACTTCAGCTGTTCAAATAGTTTCATGTCATTCACCTCTCTCGTATGTATCGAGGTATTCCTGCTTGAGCGTCTGCGAGGACGACTTGATCTTTTCCACGAGCGTGCCGGCCTCGATGAAGTAGAACGAGTTGGTGAGGTCTGCCAGGTCGTCGAGCAGATGGCTTGAAATGAGCACGCTTCGTCCCCGCGCCACCTCGCTGCGCATCGCGTCGCAGGAGGTTTTCCGCTTTCCCGGATCGAGGCCGTTCAGCGGTTCATCGAGGATGAGGTACGGGCAATCGGTCGCTATCGCCATGGCAAGCTTTACCTGCTGCTTCATTCCTGTCGAGAGTTTACGGGTCGGCTTGTCGAGATATGGGGAGATTCCGAGGGAGTTGCAGAGCGAGTCGATGTCGGCGGCCGATTTCCACGCCTCCCTAACGAAAGAGAGGTGCTCGATGGCCGATAGCGTGGGGTAGAGATCCGCGCCGCCCGAAGAGCTCAGGTAGACGAGTTCTGCGAATTCGGCTGATCGACGTTGGCAGATTCCGTCTGCCAACAGGCTTCCCGAGCGGATGCGGGTGGGAAATTGGCCCGACAGCGCTTCAAGAAGGGTGGTTTTCCCCGAGCCGTTGGGAGCAATGAGGCCCGCCGCCGCTCCCGGGCTCAAGAAAAGCGATCCGATTGAAAGTATCGTCGTGCTTCCGTATCCCACGCTCACGTCCAGAAGCTCGAGCCCATGGTGCTTTTTAGCGGGTCCAGGCTGTTTGGGGGAACGTGTCGCAACGGCGCCGACCGCGAAAAGGACCGCGACGTATACCAGGGCCACGGCAAGCATCGATGCGCCGCCCGAACCGGAGCCAATGAATTCCGTCGGGAAGCATCCCACGTAACCCGTTGCCTCGATAGGCGAGAACACGGCCAGCGGCAGGAGCCCGAGCACGGCATTATGCCCCAGCGCCGAATCGGACAATAACGGGAATGCCGGGGCCGCGACAAGCAACGCGGAGGCAAGGGGGCCCGCGAAGACGCGCCTCGTTGCGGTCGATAGGACGACGGAGCAAACGGATATCAAGGTTCCGCCCGCAAGCAGCGCGAGAAGCAGGGCTGCGAAGACGTTTCCCGCAGTCGTGGTGGTAAGCGCGCCGTCATGGAAGAAGACGATCGGGTACCCAATTTGCCCGAATCCGTTTAGGGCCAAGGCGCAAATGCTCCCGGGTGCAAGGCCGGCGAGGAGCATCGCGGTCCCCGCGCCGATTATCGAAAACACGATCTGGATAAGGCGCCGGAATTTGGGCGCGGGCGCCTTCGCCGCCAGGGTCCCGGGCCTTGTGGCGCCGAGCACGAGTATCGACGAGAGAAGGAAGGGGATGAAGGGAAGGAAGGACGGCGCCTGGGCAATGGCGTAGGGCAGGAAGGAGAGGAACGGCAGGTCGTTTGCGGAGGCCGGGATATCCGCGATGCCGGAGCTGCTCAGAGCGCGGCAATATGCGAGCTCTGCGTCATTGGTCTCCTGGTCCCCCACGATGGACCCGGATTGGAAGCCCTCGTCCATGAGCGCGTAGTAGCTCTCGGCAGAGTCGAGAAAGGCGGCGTCGGTTTGAGCGGCGAGGGCGGCGTTCGCGTATCTTGCAAGCTCAGCGTCATCTTGCTGCTCTGGCGATAGGTCTGTGCCGCTGGCCTGGGGCGCGCGCGTATTGAATGCGTCGACAAAGCCCTGCATGCCCTGCTTCATAAAGAAGGGCCCGTAGATGGGTGAATTGAACGCAATGGGGATGGAGAAGGCTACAGCAAGAACGAGCGTAGAGATCCATACGGCCTTGTCTCTTAGGATTAGTTTGAGAAGAAGTCGACAGTACATTTGGAAGCACCTACGTTCCTCAAAGAATTGTTAGATTAAAAGTAACAGACCGGATGAAGATGCGTAAGATGGGGGCGAGGCGAATGGCTGAACGGTATCGATACGCGGGTTCAACGGTATCACATTGGCCACATAGATTTTTAACTTGCATTTCTACCCGCCCTTTTCGTAGAGTCGCCGATACGTGCTTAGCGCACCCTCGGCGCGTCCGGCAGGCTTTGCGAAATGGGATCCAGGAGACTTCGGCGCAGCATCATCTTGCGGAATGCTTCTAATGAGCCTCCCATCCTTCAAAAACAGAATCTCATCGCACAGCCTATCGACCGAATCCAAGATGTGGGATGACATGATGATGCACGTACCAGAATCGGCCAGCTTCCTGAGAATCTCGGAATGCAAGTCCACCCTGCTGGGGTCGAGCGCGTTCATGGGCTCATCTAATAGAAGGTACCGCGCGCCCGTCGCATACGCAATCGCCAGGGTAAGCTGCTGCTTCATGCCCTGGCTCAGAGTGCGGATCCTCATCTTCGCGAACTCGCCTATCTGCGTTTGTTCCACTATCTCTTCGATATCGCGAGCATGCGGCCACATATCGCAAACCATCTTGAGGTGATCTTCCGCACGCAATCCGGGATACAGCAGCGTCCCCTCACCAGGTGCATAGAAGATCATAGAACGGACCTCTCTCGCACCCGTACCCTGCACCTCATCCAGAACGATGCTCCCGTCCACGCGAGGACCCGGCAAACCTGCCATCGCACGCAGCAACGTCGTCTTTCCATGCCCGTTCGGAGCGACGAGACCGTAGACCGTACCCGGGGCAAACTCAGCGTTCACCGAATCTACGAGCACCTTCTTTCCATAAGAGATCGTCAGCGTTTGAAGGTCAATCATCGAGATCATCCCCTTTCGATCTTTGGAACACTCAGGCGCACCATCAACGGAGATACGGCGCCCAAGACCACCAGCAGAGCGCCCGATGCGCCGACGACCTCTCCAAAAGGCATCGCGTTCGTCCCTCGCCCAAGGAACCCAATCGTCCCCACCTGGGAAGCGGGATCAAACGAGGCGAATGGAGCCAGCAGCGCGACGCCCATGCCCACGCTTTCAACATGAGCGCTCAACGAACCCAACACCAAGAGAACCGCGCAAACCATTCCGGTGACAACGGGGTTGCGGCTAATCGCTGCTGTCAACGCAGCGACGACGGAAATCACGCCGTATGCCATGACCAGCAACGGAATACTGCACAACACCGCCTCCCCCACCATGGACGTTGTCGAAGCTCCCGCCCGAATGAGAGCGACGGGATACTCCGATCCACCCGCACCGTTCTTAATCACGGACACAACGACAGCGGGAACCATCGACACCAAAAGCAGCACCAAGCCAAGCAGGAGAGCCAGCGCAACAGCCGTCAGAAAACGCACATGCGCTGTTGCGGGGATCTGGAGAACCAGAAGGGAACGACACTGCAGGTGGGTGCACGCGAGCGATGTGACAACCACGGGCAACAGCAAAAATAAGGAGGGAAGCGCTGCCTGGAGATACGAAAGGAGGATTAATGGGGGCATCTTCGTACTTAACTCGTAAACCTTGGGGTCCGGCAAGCTCGCGATCGACTCAAGCAGAAGGGCGCGCGCCTCCGCACGAGAAGGAGTCTCCGGCTCGATTCCGATCGATTGCAGGAGAGTCGCATCTGCCGCGCCCAGCTCACCTCGAGCGCGCTCGTACATCGCAAGGCTTCGAAACCCCTCCGCAGGCATAGGCGCGTACACGAAACCCGAAAGAGCATCCCGCATGTCTTCCAGGGCCGCTTTGCCCTCGACGTCCATATTCGCAGTGTTCTGCTCTAGATACCGATCTATTGAACGGAGCTCCCCATCCCTATACCGAACAGCGGAAACGTTATCAGCGTCAGGAAACATCTCGACCAGAGCCGGGGCCAGCATCGTCGTCGACATTGCAATCGCGCATACGGCGAGGGTAGGAGAACGCAGGAGCAGTTTCCCCATCGTTCTTACGTATGCAACGGCGGAGGCACAAGCGCTCGAACGAGTTGCCGTTCTCGATGCAGTGAAGGAACCTCTCTCAAGACAAATCGGGGATATCGGGCACGCGCAGCCGCTCTTTCCAGCAACGCAAAGCAGGCTAATTGCCAGCACCTCGATCCCGATTGCGCATACGAGGGCAATCGCGCCACGCTCGAAGCAAAGTCCAGGCAGATTCACTATCTGCGTTGTCGGGTACGGGCTATAGGCGCCGACGGTCAACTCAGTGTTCGCATACGTAAGGGGATTCAACAGGGCGAACTCACGTAAAGCGATGGATCTTCCGTAATACCCGGGAACCATCGTCACCCCCATCAGGGCACATACGAACACGATTCCAAGCGTAGGGTTATTGGCAATCTTCACGGCAAGGTGAACGACAAGCGAGATGAACGCTGCCACCAAGAATTGCAAGATGGCCGTCTGCGCGAACACCAGCCAAGCCGGTTTGATAACCGGAGTCGCATATTGAATGTAGCCTATCGGATAGAACGGCGAGCCCGGGCCATTCTTCACAAGCGCGGCGATTATCCCTGGAAGATTGATGGCGAGGACGGCAAGCATTGCAAAAACACTCGCCCATACGCTCGATGCAACAAGTCTACCCAGCTCGCCCATCGGTGCCTGGATGATGAGCTTTTCACGTTTGTTAAGACGCGCGGCAAGGAACGAGACGGCAACGGCCGTTGCGACCCATAGCAAGTACTCCTTCGATCCGTCATAATAGGTGTACTCTCCATCCGATATCTGCAGAAACGGAAGTAGGGGAGAGAGCGGTGCCAGGATAAGACGTCCCGCGGCAAGAGGGTACAGAAGCGCGGGCATGCTTGATGAAGAGGTATAGACACCGTCCTCCCCCGCATTCACAAGCGCATCCGCATAGGATGCTGACAATTCCTGCTCAACACGGGTTATTCCCGACTCGAGGTATTCGACCCGTCCGTCGATGCCAGCCGCGCTCCTGAAGACGGGCAGAGCACAAAGAACCATCAACGCAACAACGACAACACAGAGCGACCTGGAGGAGAGAAGCGACCTAAAGATCGCCTTCGAGATTTTGAGCATATTCATCGCCAACCTTAACCTCATCCAGTCGGAACAGAGGGGCCGAACAAAATGCTCGGCCCTTCCTCGCATCTAGTAGGTGCTATAGACAAATTGCCATTTATCAGTTGTGCCAAGAACACCACAGGAGCACATTGCAGCGAGGCGGGATTCCCTATGATGCGCGGATCGGCGATAGCCATTTCGGTAGGAGATCGTCTTGTAAGAGATGTTGAACATCGAGATGCTGTGCCCGCTTACGCCGCGAGGACAGCTGTAGCTCCAGTAGGTATCGACGACGTCGTCCGTATACCCGAGGGGCTCAACGAGGGTACACTGGCTGCTCTCCTGGGAAGGAGGCATCGGGGTATCCGCAAAAGCGGGGGCTCCCGGCAGCAACAGACAAAGAGCGAGGCCGAAGAAAACCAAGAGCTTACACGACTTAACAGTACTGAACATAATCCTCTCCAATCTAGAGGGGTTTCGGTTGCAGCATGCTGTGATTACTTGCCGTCAAAGTCAATTTAACATAAACTGTTAAAAAGTAACCTGAGTTTTTTAAATTCTTCGGAGGTTATTATGAGTTCCGACAATCGCACTCCCCGGCTTCATTCCTTCCGCATCGCATGTGCGATAGCCTCTGCGACCCTTTGCGCCACCGCCATCGCACAAGTGGCGTTCTCCTTAAAGCCAGCAATCGAAGTGCTCGACAACCCTGTAATTGCAGACTCCCCCGCGTATCCAGCCCTTGCGATCTCGACATTGGTCCCTGCCGTCATCGGTATCGCTACGACCATCCTCAGCGCCGTTCTCGCGTGGACGATCAAGAGCGGAGACCCCTTCAAGAAAGGGTCTGCGACATGCTTGAAGGTGCTCGGCATTCTCTTCGTTGTTCAAGCTGCCACCAGCCTCTACGCCGGCTCATTCAAAACCTCCGTTTCGATGTTTGGCGGCGAGGGGGCCGTCGGCGCCCAAGAGATCGCTTCATCATTCGATTGGACCTCTCTGGTTCTCGGCATCGTCCTGTTCATGCTTTCCCAGCTCTTCTTGTACGCCCGAGAGCTGTACCTCGACTCCGACGAGATTGCGTAAGGAAACGCCATGCCCGTAATTGTTCGCCTCGACAAGATCATGGCCGAGCGAAAGATATCCTCGAACGAACTTGCCGAAAGGATTGGAACCACGCCCGTGAACCTGTCCCGTATTAAAAAAGGGCATATTCGCGGCATTCGCTTCAACACACTCGAGCAGCTATGCCTCGCCCTTCGTTGCCAACCCGGAGACCTTCTCGAAGTCATGAGCGAAGAGGATGCCCGAAAGGAGTTCGGACTCGATTGGTCCGCCGAGGATTAGAGGGCGGTCGTACTCGCCCTGCACACGGGGATGCGAATCGGCGAGGTCTGCGGCCTTCGGTGGTGCGATGTGGATTTCGAGACGGGCCTGATCTCGATCAGACACTCGGTGGCGTACGCGAAGGGAATGGGTTCGTTCATCAAGGACACCAAGACCCATGACGCCAGGGGTATCCCCATCGACCCGGTCGGCCTACTCCCCTTCCTGAAGGAGACCCACGAGATCGACTGCGGAAAGCTGCGCTTGCGCGGCCTTACCGGGGCGGTCGAGATCGGGGACTGCTACATCCTGTCGGAGCCGGGCGCGACCTTCGCGACGACAAGCTATATCCGCAGGGCGTTCAAGACGTTCTCGGAGACCAACGGCCTCATGGGCACCAACGACGAGCTGATCACGCTCCACGGCCTTCGCCACACGTTCGCAACGCAGTGGATCCGCCAAGGCGGCGATATCAAGGCGCTCCAATCGATCCTCGGCCACAAGGACGCCATGGCGACGCTCAACGTCTACGCCGACATCGAGCCCATCTCCAAAATCCATAACATGCTGCGCGCCACGCCGTGCCTTTGGCGCGGGCACCTCGGGCCGAGGGTCGATCCGGGTCCCATGTTCCAACAGAGGATCCAGGAGTCCATCGAGACGCTCCAGGCGTTCGGCTACGGCATCACCGAGCCGGACGACCGAAATATCGCCATACGCGACGTGAAGATGAACAGTTGGCTCTAGCTCACCGAGTACGCGGCAGTGCTGGGCCCATCCCAACTGAGGTCACGGTGGTCCGATAGGGGCGCCGCCCGCGGCATGCGCCGCGGAGCGGTATCCCCTACCGAAGGGCGGGGATGCCCTCCGCTTCCAGTTCGGAATCAGCCGTCGGAGGCGTTCGGCTGACTGCGGGAACGGCCTGTCCGCTCAATGTGTTCGGCTGAGATCGGAAATCAACCCAACACGAGCCGGACACGCGCCAGACGGCTCTTCCCCGTACGGCCTTCCCCCTTACGCTCATGTTGCAGGCATGTAACGCCGCAGCGAGCGCGCCTTTTCTGCGCCAGACAGGTACAATGATGAACACTGTACCGTAGCGGAGCGCCCCGCGCACGCCGCAACCACGCGAAAGGGTTTCCCATGGCCGAGATCTCGTCCTCCCGCATCGTCATCACCGTCCTTGGCAAGAACCGCCCCGGCATCGTCGCCGGCGTCACCCGCGTTCTGGGCGAGGCCAACGTCGACATCCGCGACATTACGCAGTCCATTATCGAAGACATCTTCACCATGACCATGCTGGCCGACACCGCCGAGTCCAAACTCGACTTCGCCGAACTCCAGAAGGCGCTTGCCGAGGCCGGCGAGCTTTCGGGCGTCAATGTGTCCATCCAGCGCGAGGATGTCTTTAACTTTATGTACCGCCTGTAGCGAACAGGTCGTGCGGGAACAGGCTGGCGCATCTGCACCCAAGCACGCCGCCCACACACGACACCGAGAGGAGCGCGCATGGCTTACGACGCCAAGAAAATCTACTACCGCTTCGATGACCATCTGAGCCGCCTGGTCTTGGATTATGAGGCGAGCCGCCAGATTTCACCCGAAAGCGAAAACCTCTACCACGGCCTGCCGACTGATCCGTATGACGAGGGTCTGTTCGTCGAGCATAACGTCAAGCGCGGCCTGCGCAACGCCGACGGCTCGGGTGTGGTCGCGGGCCTTACCCGTATCTCGGACGTGCACGGCTACAACAAGATCGATGGCAAGGTCGTGCCCGACCAGGGCAAGCTCACGCTGCGCGGCTACAACATCGAGGACCTGGTCAATAACGCCCAGGCCGAGAATCGCTATGGCTACGAAGAGGTCGCCTACCTGCTCATCACGGGCTCGCTGCCCAACAAAGAGGAGCTCGACGGCTTTTGTGAACGTCTGGGCGCCTTTAGGCATCTGAGCGACGAGTACGTCAAAGAGTTCCCCATGACCACGGTGTCGTCAAGCATCATGAATGTGCTTCAGCGCGCCGTGCTGCTGCTCTACGCCTTCGACGCCGAGCCCGACGTCATTACGCCCGAGCACGAGATCGACGTCGCCATTTCCATGCTCTCCCGTCTCCCCCGCATCGCCGCCTTCGCGCATATGGCCTCGGTCGCCAAGCGCCGCGGCTCCGAGGTTCATGTACCGCACCCCACACCCGGCCTTTCCACCGCCGAGACCATCCTGCAGGTGCTCCGCGGCGGCATGGCATTCACCCGCGACGAAGCCATGCTGCTCGACGTGATGCTCATGTTGCATGCAGAGCACGGCGGCGGCAACAACTCCACGTTCGCCTGCCGCGTGCTGTCCTCTTCGGCCACCGACCCGTATTCTGCCTACGCCGCAGCTATCGGCTCGCTCAAGGGTCCGCGCCACGGCGGCGCCAACGCTAAAGTCGTGTCCATGCACGAGGACATCCGCGCGCATGTTTCCAACTGGGAAAACGAGGACGAGGTCGCGGCCTACCTGGGCAAGATCCTCGACAAGCAGGCCTTCGACGGCACCGGCCTCATCTACGGTATGGGCCACGCCGTCTACACGCTGAGCGACCCGCGCGCCGAGGTGTGCCGCCGTTACGCGCGCACGCTTGCCGCCAAGAAGGACTTGGGCGAGGAGTTCGCGCTCATCGAGCGCATCGAGCGCCTGGCCCCGCAAGTGATGCGCGATCACGGCATGACCAAGCCCATCTGCGCCAACATCGACCTGTACACGGGCTTTATCTACAAGATGCTCGATGTGCCCGAGACGCTCTTTACGCCGCTGTTCGCCGTCGCCCGCATGGCCGGCTGGTCGGCGCACCGCATGGAAGAGCTCTTCTGCGCGCACCGCATCATCCGTCCCGCGTATCGCCCGGTTATCGAGCCATTGGAGTACAAGCCGCTCGCCGATCGCTAGGGCGTGAACCGTTATAGAACCCAAGCGTGGCCAGGGCATCACCGCCCTCGGCCACGCTTTTTATGCCAGTAGAAAGGATCGCGACGAATGATTGTGTTTTCCGATATGGATGGAACGCTGCTGACGAGTGATAAGCAGATGAGCGACGCCACCTGGGCGATGCTCGACGAGCTTGCGCGCCGCGGTATTGAGTTTGTGCCCTGCACGGGGCGCCCGCTGTCGGGCATCTTTGAGCCCATGCTCGCCCACCCCGCCGTACACTACGCGGTCTGCGCCAACGGTGCCAGCGTCTGGCAGCTCAACGACGACGTGCCCACCGATGCCTCACGTGCTACGCGCATTTTGAGCCGTCCACTCGATCGCGGCTTCGCTCAAGCGCACACGAACACCGATCGACATGGATATCGACAGCAAGATCGACGAGGTCGAGACGCTCGAAAGCATCGCCATGTACTGGCACGACCCGGCCGATCGCGACGCCATCGCCGCGGCGCTCGATACGCTCGGCGGCATTGAGGTCACGCGTTCGTACGCCATGAATATCGAGGTCATGGGCGAGGGCGCCACCAAGGGAACGGCCCTCACGTGGCTATGCGAGCACCTGGGCGAGCGTCTCGTCGACACCTGGGCCTTCGGCGACAACATCAACGACATCCCCATGCTGCAGGCAGCGGGCCACGGCATGGCCATGATCAACGCCGAGCCCGAGGACCGGGGCGCCGCCGACGCCATCACCGAGTTCGACAACGACCACGACGGCGTCGCCCGCACCATCATGGCTGCCCTCGCCTAGCAGCAGCCCGGCAGGGCAGCTAATTTGGGACGGGGCTATTTTAGCTGCCCGCTTGTGTGGGGTAGCTAAAATAGCCCCGTCCCAAATTAGCTGCCCCAGTCACAGTAGTCGTTGGGGACACTCTTCGCGGGGCACCGCGAGGACTGTCCCCGGCTGCCGGCAGAACGGGAACGTCCCCATCTGCCGGATTAGGCGAGGCTCTCCAGAACGTGGCGGAGTTCTTGCTGGACAGCGTGGTCGCGGTTGCACCCCACCACGCGATCGGCGACTGCCTTGAGTGCAGGACGCGCGTTTTCCATCGCGCAACCCGTGCCGACAAAGCGAATGATCTCGTAGTCGTTCATCGAGTCGCCAAACGCCATGACCTCATCGCGTCCAATGCCATAATGCTCCGCGAGCTGCTCGACGCCCGAAGCCTTCGACACACCGGGCTGCATGGCATCGATCCATGCGTTACCCGAAGGCGCAAAGGTAAAGAGCTGACCGAGTTCTCGCTGTAGCACGTACGCACTGTCCATAACGGCACCGTCGTCGCAAAAGATACTCGCTTTGATGATATTCACGCTGGGATCGGGCAGCTCCCAAATGCGCTCGGCATTGGGAAGGTCCTTATCGACCTCGCGCACGAACTTGCTCTCGTCATCGAGCAAAAAGGACTTGGTTCGGTCAAAGAGCGCAAGATGCAGATTGGGAAACGTCGCGACGGCCTGGGCGAGCTTTCGAACCGCCAGGTGCGAATACACCTCGCGGTCTACCATTTTGCCGTCGGCGTAGACCTGGGCGCCGTTGGCGGCGACAAAGTCCATCTTGTCGCGAACGGGTGCAAAGAACTCGCACAGGCGATCGTAGCGGCGGCCTGACGATACGGCAAAATGCACGCCATGCTCGCGTAGCGCCAAAATCAGTTCGTAGGTCTCGGGAGGCACCTGGCTGTTGTCGTCAAGCAACGTGCCGTCCATATCGGATGCAATCAGTTTAAACATAGAAAAGCTCCCTTCGGGCTTGTTGGAATCGGGCATCTATCCGAACCCACCGTACCCAAAGGGAGCACGAATAAGACCCCGCAGACATAAACGTTACAAGGACCTGGCAAATAGCTCACGCGCGCCAGAGGTCCCACGGTCGCAGCGTCAGGCGACACGCCAAAGAGCGTCCCCAACGACTAGTCGTTTAAGAACGTCCCCGATGACTAGTCGGCGTAGATGAAGGTGGTGACGTCGAACATGCCCTCGGGGCGGATGCGGAGCGTCGGGATCACCGGCAGGGGCAGGAAGATGATGCCCATGATGGGATCGAGCGGCGGCTCAATACCCATGGCACGCGCCTTGACCATAAAGTCGTCGTGCTGCGCGGCGACATCCTCGGCCGTGCCCTCGCTCATCAGGCCACCGAGCGCCAGCGGAATACGCGCCACGACCTCGCCGTTGCGCACCAGCACGTGGCCGCCCTGCCCCACGGCTTCAACAGCCGCCATCATATCGGCAGCGTTATCGCCCACGACGCATACGTTGTGCGAATCGTGGCCAATCGTCGAAGCGATGGCACCACCCGTGATGGTAAAGCCGCGCACCCAACCGCGGCCGATATGCTTGCCGACCAGGCCCAGACCCGCGGGGCCGTCACCGTCGGCGCCCTCGGCCTGCAGTGACACGCCGCGGCCATGGCGCTCAATCAGCATAATGCGGCGCAAGTCCTCGGCGCTCTCAGGGCGGGCCATGCCCGTGATGGCCTTACCCGGCACCACGTCGATCACGGCCTCGCCCGGCTTAAAGGCATAGTCGAACACGTCGAGCGAAAGCTTCGGCAGCTTAACGGAGGCGCGCAGCTCATCGGCAAGGGCCGCAACCTCGGCCATCTCGGGCGCGATCTCGCCCACAAAGGTGCCGTCCTGCGCCACCAGAGCACCAGCGGCATATACGCGATGCGGAGCCGTGGCAAACGTCAAGTCATTGAGCACCAGCAGGTCGGCACGCTTGCCTGGGGCGATGGCGCCACGCAGCTCGTGCGGGTCGCGGCAGCCGTGATCCAGGCCAAATGCCTCGGCCGTGGAGAGAGACGCCATAGAGATAGCGACCACGGGGTCAATGCCGGCCTCGATGGCCACGCGGCAGGCATTGTCGATCATGCCGGTCGCAAGTGCATCGGAAGGGGCGCGGTCGTCAGTCGCAAAGCAGCAGCGGCGGGCGCGGGCAGGGTTCTCCAGCAGCATCGGGGACAAATTGGCCAGGTCGTGGCTGCACGTGCCCTCACGCAGCATCACATACATGCCGCGGGACAGCTTGTCGAGTGCCTCCTCGGGAATCGTCGACTCGTGGTCGGCGATAATGCCCGCTGCGGCATAGGCGTTGAGGTCCTTACCGGCAACGAGCGGCGCATGGCCGTCGACCTGCTTGGACGGCGTCTGGTTGGCAGCATCGATGCGGGCGCAGGTCTCGGGATCGGCCATAAAGACGCCCGGCAGGTTCATCATCTCGCCCAGACCAAAGACATCGCCCGGATGCTCGGCAAAAAACGCCTGCATATCGGCAGCCGAAATAACGGCACCGGCCTGCTCGTCGGGCAGCGCGGGCACGCACGAAGGCATCATGTACTTGATGGAGATGGGTGCGCGGCGGCCGTCCTCAATCATAAAACGCAAGCCGTCGAGACCGGCAACATTGGCAATCTCGTGGCTGTCGGCAATGGCGGTGGTAGTGCCGCGCGTCGCGGCCATGCGAGCATACTCGGCGGGACGGATGTTCGAAGACTCGATATGCAGATGCCCGTCGATAAAACCGGGAGTGAGATAGCGACCCTGGCAGTCGACGACCTCAGTTGCCTCGTAGGTGCCAGCGGCATCGTCGCGACCATCGTAGAGCACGCCGACGATCACACCGTCCTTGACGGCAACGCTACCGGGCGCCACACGCTGGCCATATACGTCGACAATCTTCGCATTGGTAAACAGCGTGTCGACGGGCACGCGACCCTCGGCGGCCTCGATCACAGACCTCATGACCTCAACGGACATATATACTCCTTCTACTGTAGAAAAAAGTTGCGGAGCGGACAGACCTTCACCGCAGCAAACTAATAGTCATTGTATGCCCAAACGATGGGCCAGCAACACGCCTCTCCGCTTAACGACACACGCCGCTGATCGCAATGGGGACTGCTGCTGAGCACCAATACAAGGGGTGTCCCAGAGTGCCGGCACAAAAGGAACGTCCCCAAGTGCCAACCACGGCAGCGCCGATAATTTGGCAGCGCCAGCGAGCGGGCCGCATTTGAGACAAGGTGACGTGAAACGAAAGGGCGCTGACCTTCTGGTCGCGCCCTTGAAGTTGAACGTCAGATTGTCCAAATGCGGTCCGCGCAGTGTCGGCCGGTCCGCCGTTCGGTAGAACGGCGGAACTAAACCAACTTGAAGCCCTTGCGCTTGCCTACGGAGAGGGTGTCGCCCAGCTTGAGGGCGCTCGGGTCGATGTTATAGCTCTTGGGAGCCACCGCCTCGCCATTGATCTTGACGCCGCCGCCGTCAATGTCGCGACGGGCCTGGCCGGCGCTCGCCGAAAGACCCAGGTCCTTGAGCAGGCCGGCGAGGTAGATCTGGCCCTCGTCGTTGACGGTCAGCTCGACATGCTTCTCGGGGAAGTCGGCAAGCTGGCCCTCCTTGAACACGCGGTCGAACTCGGCCTGAGCCTCGTCACCGGCACCGGCGCCGTGATAAGTGTCGCACAGGTCGCGGCCCAGAGCGCGCTTGAGCTCATAGGGATCGGCGGAACCGTCGGCCAGGGCAGCGTCGATCTTGTCGACCTCGGCCGGGGTAAGCGAGCTGGCCAGACGATAGTACTTGCCGATCATCTCGTCGGGGATGGACATGGTCTTGCCGAACATATCCTTGGGAGCATCGGTCAGGCCGATGTAGTTGCCGTAGGACTTGGACATCTTGCGCACGCCATCGGTGCCCTCGAGCAGCGGCATGGTAAGCGCGACCTGCGGCTCCATGCCCATCTTCTCCATGAGCTCACGGCCGGCGAGCAGGTTGAAGAGCTGGTCGGTGCCGCCCATCTCCACATCGGCCTTGATCTGAACGGAGTCGAAGGCCTGCATCACGGGGTACAGGAACTCGTGCAGAGCGATCGGCGTCTGGGACTGGTAGCGCTTGGTAAAGTCGTCGCGCTCGAGGATGCGGGCGACGGTGAACTTGGAGCACACTTGCAGCAGTCCGGCCAGATCCATCGACAGGATCCAGTCGCCGTTGTGCACGATGGTGGTCTTCTCGGGATCCAGGATCTTCATGGCCTGGCTCACGTAGGTCTCGGCATTGGCCTCGATCTGCTCCTGCGAAAGCTGCGGGCGGGTGGAGTTCTTGCCCGAGGGGTCGCCGATCAGCGCGGTGCCGTTACCGATGATGAGGGTGACGTTGTGGCCCAGGTCCTGAAACTGACGCATCTTGCGCAGGGGCACGGCATGGCCCAGGTGCAGGTCGGGGCTGGTGGGATCGACGCCGAGCTTGATGTTGAGGGGCTCGCCCTTCTCAAGCTTCTTGCGAAGGTCGGCCTCGGGGACGATCTGCGCTGCGCCCGAGGTGATGATACGCATTTGCTCGTCGACAGACAGCATTGGGTATCCTCCTTTTGCTATAGCACCCTCACCGGATACGGCGGTGCTCGAAGTTCATAAACCCACTCATAATAACCAAAACGGCGCGGCCGAACACCTACGACAGGAAAATCCTCGTCCTGCCGCACGCGTCGATAACGACCGGCAAACGCGTGCCGTCACGTTCGACCAAAAAGCGCGCCCGCTGACGGCGCGAGCAGTCACGGCAACGGACCTGCCCCGTCGCATCCGTGGCGCAGGCGCCCTCGGCAGTCAGCAAGCAGTGCTCGCACACCATGAGCTCGGGACGGTCGGCGTCAACAGACCCCGAGACACCGGGGCAAGCGGCAAGCACGGCAACACGCTCCGCATCGTGGGCGACAAGCTCGGCAGGCAAATGCACACGGCCCGCGCCGAGCCCGCGTAGCCAGGCAAGCGTAACCCGGTTTGCGCAAAACACCGGTGCCGCAACGTCAAACGCCACGCCCAGCTCACGCGCCATCGCCACCTGTCCCAGATTACGACAGACGACGCGCCCGGCACGCCGCATAAGCGAGCGGGTACGCGAGGCATCGGCTGCGCGACAGACCTCGTCGAGCACCACGGTCGCATCGGACAGATCACGCTCGCCACACGGGTCGGCATCCATCAGCCGCCAGGCAAAGACCATGCGATCGGAAGCCCCCCTTTCCGTCGGCTCCGTCAACGCCGCCTCAGGCACGTCGCCAACAGTCACGGCGGCCTCAAAGGGCAGCATCTCAACGGCTCGTGCAACGGGTACGACCGCGTCTGCCTCGACCCGCATGTGCCCCAGCGCCGTCGCCGTCTGCTCCAACACACCGGCGCTGCGAATCAGGTACACCTCGCATCCCGCATCCACCTTACGCTTGCAGTGCACGACAACGCGCTCCCCCGCCGCTGCATCCACCGGGCAGGGCACCTGGGGCCAGCGCTTGGGCACATCGGGGCGTGCATCGGCACCCGGATAGAACCGGATCTCAAGCGTGTCACCTGCGGCCACGGCGGCATCGAGTTCGACGGTCACCTCTTCGTGACCCACAGCAACCAAGTGGCCCACGCGCACGCCCTGGTTAATCGCACGCTCAAAGCTCATGAGCTCAGCACCCGATCGCCCCCGCAGATACGCATCGGTAAACCCGCGGTTGAACGACCGGCCCAGCTCGCGCTCGAGCGCCGACACGGCAGCGGCATCCCACGCGCCATCGCGCAGCATTTCGAGTGCACGACGCCACACCCGCACCACGTTGAACACGTAGTCGGGGTTTTTCATGCGCCCCTCGATCTTGAGCGACGCCACCCCGGCCCCAACAAGCTCGGGCAGGTGCGCAATGCCCAGATAGTCGCGCGGGCACAGCAGACGATCGCCCACCACGGAAACGACGCTCTCCCCCGCCTCGTCCACCAGGTCGTACGCCAAGCGACACGGCTGCGTACAGTCGCCGCGCATCGCCGATCGTCCACGCCGCAGGGCCGAAAACTCGCAGGCGCCCGAATATCCAATGCAAATCGCGCCGTGGCAGAACACCTCGATAGGCACGCCGGTAGCGCACAGGGCGGCAATCTCGTCGACCGCCAGCTCGCGGGCGGTCGTCACGCGCTCGACCCCGAGCTCGTCGGCAGCCAACCGTACGGCGCCTTCGCTATGAACGCCCGCCTGCGTGGACAGGTGAATCTCGACCCCGGGAATCGCCGCGCGCAACGCGCAGGCCAGACCGGCATCCGCCACGATCAAGGCGTCGGCACCCAACTCTTGCGCGCGTGCCCCCAGCGCCACCGCGTCGGCCAACTCGTCGTCGAACACAAACACGTTGAGGGTCACGTATACACGCACGCCGTGCGCATGCGCCACGACGCAGCCGCGGGCGAACTCGTCGTCGGTAAAGCCGCGTGCGCTCACGCGGGCGTTAAACCCGCCCAGGCCCGCATAGATGGCATCGGCACCCGCTGCAATCGCCGCGAGCATCTGATCGAGTCCGCCGGCAGGCGCCAGCAGCTCGGGCAGCGCCGCCTCGGCAGCCCCCGGCTCGTTATCGCATTGTCCACTCGGCCCCGTCGTCCGAATCGCCATCGGCTTGCTCCTTACCAACAAGGTATGCATTCACTCTGAAAAATACCGTCATCCAGCATACACGAGGCCTCGCGCGCCTCGTTTGGTTTATCGTGTAATAACTTATGTCCATCCTGCCCCAGCGGCGCACCCGCCGCCCGGCACGACATACCTGGAGGTCAATATATGGGTCCTCGCCAACGACAGGGGCGCAGTCGTTCCAAGACGCATGCCCTGCCCATGATCCTGCTCTCGTTCTTGGGCCTTTTGCTCATCGCGGGCGTAGCGTTTGGGATTGGCATGATCGGCAACGTCAATCGTTGGCTGTCCGATCTGCCCGACTATACCGACGCCAACGCCTATCTGGTGAGTGAACCCACCGAGATCGTCGATTGCAACGGCAACAAGATCGCGAGCTTCTGCACGCAAAACCGCAAGTCCATCACCAAGGACCAGGTTTCCCCGTACGTGCTGCAGGGCACCGTCGACGTCGAGGACGAGCGCTTCTACGAGCATGGCGGCATCGACCTGTGGGGCATTGCTCGCGCAGCAGTGGCGACCCTTTCCGGTGGCCATGAGGGCGCCTCGACCATCACCCAACAGCTGGTGCGTAACACCATCCTGCAAGAGGAGCAGTTCGATTCGACCATCGAGCGTAAGGTGCGCGAGGCCTATATCGCCATCAAGATGGAGGAGATGTACTCCAAGGACGAGATCCTTATGATGTACCTCAACACCATCTATTACGGCCACGGTGCCTACGGCATCGAGGCCGCAGCCGAGACCTATCTGTCCAAGAGCGCCGCCGACCTCACCCTGAGCGAGGCCGCGCTGCTCATCGGCCTTCCCAACTCGCCTTCGCAGTACGACCCCACGGTCAATCCCGATCTGGCACTGTCTCGCCGCAACAAGGTTCTCGATAACATGCTGCGCCTGGGCCACATCACCCAGAAGGAGCACGACGCCGCGCAGGCAGAGCCCATCACCCTCAACGTAACCGAGATTTCGGGCAGTGGCGTCGACGTGTATTCGCAGCCCTACTTTGTCGCCTATATTAAGCAGCTGCTGGAGCAGGAGTTCTCCACCGACGTACTGTTTAAGGGCGGCCTAACCGTCAAGACTACCATCGACCCGACCATGCAGCAGACTGCCGAGGAGGCCGTGCGCGCCCAGCTCGACACGCTTTCGCTCGACGGCCTGGACATGGGCATGGTCGTCGTCGACCCCAAGACCGGCTACATCAAGTGCATGGTGGGCGGCTACAACTATAACGCCGACGAGAACCACGTGAACCACGCCACGGCCAAGCGTCCCGTAGGCTCCACGTTTAAGGCCTTTACGCTGGCCACTGCCATCCAAAACGGCATGAACCCCAACGTCACCCTCAATTGCAACTCGCCTCTTACAGCCAAGGGCACCACGACCAAGGTGCAAAACTATGCCAACCAGAGCTACGGCACCATCACGCTCAAGCAGGCGACGGCATACTCCTCCAACACCGGCTATATCCAGGTTGCAGAGGCTATCGGCAATAACAAGATCATGTCCCTCGTCAAAAAGCTCGGCATCGATCCATCTAAGGACAATATCGAGGACGTTCCCGTCATGACGCTCGGTACCGGCTCCATCTCGCCGCTCGAGATGGCCGCGGCCTATGCCACGTTTGCCAACGGCGGTTACTATCGCCAGCCGATCGCCATCACCGAGATTGATTCGCGAACTGGCTCGGTACTGTACCAGCACACCGATAACCCCTCGCAGGTGCTCTCCACCGGCGAGGCCGCGGCAGTGACCGACGTCCTGACCGGCGTCATGCAGGGCAGTGGTACGGGTGCCGCCGGCGCGCTGAGCGTCAACCAGCCCTATGCCGGCAAGACGGGTACCACTGACAACACCACCAACCTTTGGTTCTGCGGCTACACGCCGCAGCTGGCATGCGCCCTGTGGACCGGTTATTCCGCAGGCGAGATTCCCATCCAAAAGTACGGCATGGACCTGCTGGACGATAGCACCAATCTGCCCGTCTTTAAGAAGTTTATGAACACTGTTCTTGCGGGGACCGGGCGCGAGGAATTCCCGACCGGAACGGCTCCCACGTACAAGAACAATAACGTCTGGAAGTTCTACGGCACCAGCAACGCCAGGAAGTCGGAAAACGAGGGAGACGAAGACAAGGAGGGAACCACCACCACAACGACGACTACCACAACGACCGAGACCACGGGTGGCGATACGACCGGCGGCAACGGTGCAACCGGAGGCGATGGTGCGACCGGCGGCAATGGTACGACCGGCGGCGACGGCAGTGGCGGCGAGGGCGGCTCTCCTACTCCTACTCCTACCCCCACCCCTACTCCTACTCCCACTCCCACGCCTACCCCCACGCCCGATCCTTCAACAGGTCAGTAGCCAGCCATAGCCAGCAAAGGGGCTCGGACAGCACGCACGCTGCGCGGGCCCCTTTTTCGTCTTACCCGAACAATGCCACCGTTCGTCTCCAGGCACCGACACAAAAAGACGCCGGCTCTAGCCGGCGTCTCTACAAGTTTATGAAACTGCGTATACGTATCGACGCGCACGCCGCGCATCCCCTACTTACGAGAGTTACTCAGCTTGTTGATGAGCGCCTCAAGGCGCTCGCCGTCCTCGGCCGTCTGCGCAATGACCAGGATCGTGTCGTTGCCGGCAAGCGAGCCAAGCACATCGGGCAGCTCCGCAGCATCGACGGCTGCGGCAATACCAGAAGCCGTACCGGGCTGTGCCTTGATCATAACCAGATTATCGGTGCGCAGGACGCCGGTAACCAACTCGGAAACCATGCGCTGCAAATGCAGGTCCTCGGCAAGGACATAGATGCCCTCGGGGAGCTTACGCAGTCCCATATCCGCGATGTCGCGCGAAACGGTCGCCTGCGTGCAATCGAAACCCATGGCACGCACCTCGTCTACCAAAACGCGCTGTGTGCGTACGTCCTTGTTGCGCACGATATCTCTGATGGCATCCTGGCGCCCATTGCGTTTTTTAGCCATACAAAACCTCACTCCATAGATGGCGGAGACAATCAATCAGTGATTGAATAGTTTAGCGCTATTTAAGGGTATTTGTGAATAAGAACGCATTTCGAAACAATTCCATGCAAGATTATTTCGAACATAGCCATCTTAGGCGATTTTGGCTCCCGTCCGGTTAAAAAAAGCAGCCAGGTGCGTATACATCACGCAACGCGCAGGCTTGGCACGGGCAATCGGTCCAAACAACAGGCCGAGTCCACGATGGTTGTCGCTGAGTGCCGCGGCCATCTGACGAGTCCGAGATGCCTCGAGCATATCACGCATACGAGCGGAACGCTCAATTGAAGAAACCCCATGCGGGCTCAAGCACAAATTTTCGATGCAGGCGACCAGCCCGGCGAAGTAAAACATATGGCTCGCCACCTTTAGCTGCGTGTCGCTGCTCGCCTCGGCAAGCGAATCAGTAAGCACATCAAGCGCCCGCGCGTCATCGGTAAGCTTGGCAAACAATGTGGGATCAAAAGCATCTGTGAGCTGTGGCGCCACCGTATGGAAACAGGCGCCACCGCACCCGGATATGCGTTGCGCCTGCGAAAGAGCGCATGTCATAAACCCAATCGAGCGAAACGCACGGTCGCGCGACAAGCACGTCTCGAACAGCGAGCGGCTGTACATCACACCGGAAGTCTGGGCAATCAGGCCGCCGGAAATCATCTGAGACAGACCAGCAGCCAAAGAAGCACGGTCATCGATCGTAAGAGAGGTGGCATCCAGTACGCGCGAATGGCGCTCACGATGAGCATCGTAGCGGTCGAGCGATGCCGTGGGAATCACCATGTCTGCCGCAGCATCGCATGCAACATCGACCATCTTGGAAAGGGACTGCGGGGCAAACCACTCGTCGGCGTTCATGGCAACTATCTGCAATCCACGCGAGGCGGCAAAACCGGCCTTGAGACATGCCCCGCACGCCGAATCCTCGACGTCGATCAAATCGATGTGAATATCTCTGCCGGCGGCAACCTCGAGCGAATGGCGCACACCCGGTGCGACATCGCGGAATACGACAACAATCTGCAGATCATAGAGGTCTTGGTTCTGGACGCTCTCGAGCGCGCGCATCGCATAGCTGGGTGAACCCTCGACAACGAGGATCACAGAAAGTCGCGGATGCGAACCACGTCGAACCAAGTTTTCCGTCCTCTCGACAGCGCCAAATCAAACCGTCGTTCATGGTACACCCGAGCTATAAAAGCAACGAGCCGCCTAACATGTTGCACGCCAAGAACAGATGTTGCACACGCGCAGCTCACACATAGTATGTGCCAGGAACGGACGCGTCGAGCACTCTCCTAGTCAAGCACGACAAGCTCGTCAGAGCCGTAATCCACGTCCATAAACGTAAGGCCACAGGCAGGCGCCGTGGGACCCGCAGCGGTACGGTCACAGGCGTCAATAACCTCGCGCATCCACTGGGGATCGCGACGATGCATGCCAATCTCGACGAGGGTGCCCACAATGGTTCGCACCATCGAATGCAAAAACGCATTGCCCTCGATGGTAAACGTGAGGATGTCCTCGCCAAAGGCGACCTCGTGGCCAAACTCGGCGCGCATTACGCAACGGTGCGTCGGCTTGCCCACGGCAGAGGCAACCTTGCAAAAGCTCTTAAAGTCCTGCTCGCCCAAAAGCGCAGGGCAGGCGGCCGCCATCGCATCGACGTCGAGGGGATAGCGATGCCACCACACAGCACCGCGTGACAGTACGGGCCGCGCATCACGATCGGCAATGCGATAGGTGTAAGTACGAGAACGCGCGTCAAAGCGCGCAGAAAAGCCCTTACGAGCCTTGTAGACCTCATTTATGGCGATATCTTTACCCAGGAGAGCATCCATAGCCCTCAGCCACCTACGGCGCGTACACGCAAGCTCAGCGTCCGTTACAGGCACGCTGATGTACTGCGCCACCGCATGCACGCCCGCATCGGTACGCCCCGCACACGTCAGATCGATCGGGCGGCGCAGCAGGGTCTCGATAGCGCGGCGCAACTCGCCCGCAACGGTCGTCTGGCCCGGCTGCTCGGCAAATCCGCTATACGATGAGCCATCGTAGGCAACACGGAACACGAGGGTGGCATCGAGCTCAGGAATCGAATTGAAATCAGACGGCGCGGTCATGAGCGCTCCCAACAAACAATCAACGGTATCGCGACAAAAAAAGAGGGGCACGCGAACGTACCCCTCGAATATAGCCTATGCAGACGGATTGTCTACTCAGCGGTCTCCTCAGCAGGAGCCTCCTCGGCAGCCTCGACCTTCTTGGGAGCAGCGGCCTTCTTGGGGGCCGGAGCAGCCTTCTTGGCCTTAGGCGTGCAAGGCTCGGTAACGAGCTCCATGATTACGATAGGAGCGTTGTCGCCCTTGCGGTTACCGAGCTTCATGATGCGGGTGTAACCGCCGTTGCGGTCCTGCCACATACCCTGGGCAGCCTTGTCGAAAATCTCGCCAACGAGCTGCTTATCGCCGAGCTTGGCGATGGCCAGACGACGAGAGTGCAGGTCGCCCTTCTTGGCCCAGGTGATGATCGGGTCGACGACCGAACGCAGCGCCTTAGCGCGGGTCTCGGTGGTCTTGATGCGGTCGTTCTCGAAGAGGGCCTTAGCAAGGCTCTTCTTCATGGCCTTGGTGTGGCTCGCATCGGTGCCGAGCTTCAGGCCCTTCTTAACGTTATGACGCATGGTCTAGTTTCTCCTCAAAAATGCGAAGCATTAAGCCTTCAGGCTCAGGCCCATGGACTCAAGCTTGTCCTTCACTTCCTCGATCGACTTAACACCGAAGTTACGGATGTTGAGCAGATCGTTCTCCGAGAACTCAACGAGCTGACGGACCGAGTGAATGCTGGCGCGCTTAAGGCAGTTATAGGAACGGACGGAAAGGTCCAGATCCTCGATCTGCTTGTCCAGCTCGGCGTTGTCGTTGGTGACCTCGGGAGCGAAGATCGAAGCCTCCTCCTCGACCTCGGGGGTCTCGGCAAGGTTCATAAAGGCAGCCATGTGCTGGTTGATGATATTGGCAGCCTGGACCACGGCGTCGCGCGGAGCGATGGAGCCGTTGGTCTCGATCTCGAGGACAAGGCGGTCGTAGTCGGTGTGCTGTCCGACGCGGCAAGCCTCAACGAGCTTGGCGCAACGGGATACCGGCGAGTACAGCGAGTCGACGTGGATCACACCGATGGGATCGTTGTCGCGCTTGTTAGCCTCGCCAGAGACATAGCCGCGGCCATAGCCGATGCGCATGCTCATGGTGAGATGGCCACCCTCGGTGAGCGTAGCGATGTGCTGCTCGGGGTTGACCAGCTCAAACTCGGACGGAATAAAGAAGTCCGCACCGGTGACCTCGCAGGGGCCGTCAACCGAGATGGTGGCGGTCGCCTCGTCGGTCGTGCCGAGAGCCCTGAAGACAAGACCCTTGACATTCAGGACGATGTCGGTGACATCCTCGACCATGTTAGGGATGGTCATGAACTCGTGCTGCGCGCCATCGATCTGAATAGCCTCGACGGCGGCACCCTCGAGCGAGGACAGAAGAACGCGACGAAGGGAGTTACCCAGCGTATCGCCGTAGCCACGCTCGAGCGGCTCAACGGAGACACGAGCAGACGTCTCGTTAATCTCTTCGACCTGAACCTGAGGCCTAATGAATTCTGACATGTATTACCTCCAGCCTCAGCAGCCCGGATGGACTACTTAGAGTAGAGCTCGACGATGAGCTGCTCGTTGATATCACCGCTGATCTGCTCACGCGTCGGCAGAGCGAGCACGTTACCAGACAGCTTCTCGATATCGACCTCGAGCCAGCCAGGGACCTCGAAACGCTCGGAGGAAATCAGAGCCTCCTTGATGGGGAGGAGGTCACGGAACTTCTCGCCGACAGCGACGACGTCGCCGGCCTTGACGCGGTAGGACGGGATGTCCACACGCTTGCCGTTCACGGTGAAGTGACCGTGACGGACGGACTGACGAGCCTCTTTGCGGGTGCGGGCGAAACCAAGACGGAAGACGACGTTGTCGAGGCGAGACTCAAGGATGATCATGAGGTTCTCACCGGTGACGCCGTTCATCTTACGAGCCTTGTTGAAGTAGCCGTGGAACTGCTTCTCCAGAACGCCATAAATGAACTTGACCTTCTGCTTCTCGCGCAGCTGCATGCCGTACTCAGATTCCTTGCGACGGCGCTTGGGCTGACGGATAGATTCCTTCTTGCTGCTGTAACCGAGCTCAGCGGGATCGATCCCGAGCTGACGGCAGCGCTTAAGAACAGGAGTCCTGTCGATTGCCATATTGATACGATCCTTTCAGTTACACGCGGCGACGCTTCTTGGGGCGGCAGCCGTTGTGCGGGATGGGGGTCTTGTCCTGGATGCTCGAGACCTCGAGGCCAGCAGCCTGGAGGGAGCGGATGGCGGTCTCACGACCGGAGCCGGGGCCCTTGACGAAGACGGAAACCTTCTTCATACCGTGCTCCATGGCCTGCTTGGCAGCAGCCTCGGCAGCCATCTGGGCAGCGAACGGCGTGGACTTACGGGAGCCCTTGAAGCCCACCTGGCCAGCCGACTTCCAGGAAATGACGTTGCCCTGGGGATCGGTGATCGAAACGATCGTGTTGTTGAACGTAGAACGAATGTGAGCCTGGCCCACGGAGATGTTCTTACGGTCCGCGCGCTTCAGACGGGCAGCGCGAACGTTCTTCTTAGCAGTAGCCATCTATCTAGCGCTCCTTATTTCTTCTTCTTAGCACCGATCTGACGCTTCGGGCCCTTACGGGTACGAGCGTTAGTGTGGGTGCGCTGGCCGCGGACCGGGAGGCCCTTGCGGTGACGAAGGCCGCGGTTGCAGCCGATGTCCATAAGGCGCTTGACGTTCTGGTTGCGCTCACGGCGGAGGTCACCCTCAACCATGATCTGATTCTTATCGATATAATCGCGGATGGCGTTAACCTCATCCTCGGTGAGGTCCTTAACGCGCGTATCCACGTTAACGTTGCACTCGACGCAAATCTTCGTCGCAGTGGTGCGGCCGATGCCGTAAATGTAGGTCAGACCGATCTCAACGCGCTTCTCACGCGGGAGGTCGACACCATTAATACGGGCCAACGTAGTCTCCTCTCTTAACCCTGACGCTGCTTATGACGGGGGTTCTCGCAAATGACGAGGACCTTGCCATGGCGCCTAATGATTTTGCACTTATCGCACATCTTCTTGACCGAAGGACGTACCTTCATCGTTCTTCCTTTCGGTAGCGCTCGAACTACTTCCCTACTATCTACTCGCCCAGCCGCAGGCGTTTAAAACTATGGCTGGTCTTCACACGCAAACCGACCGTAGGTTGAGCTAAGCCTGCAGTCGGGGAAGGAGTGCGTGTATGCGTGCCGCTATTTATAGCGATAGGTGATGCGGCCGCGGGTCAGGTCGTACGGGGAAAGCTCCACGACAACCCTGTCACCGGGGAGAATACGGATGTAATTCATTCGGATCTTGCCAGAAATGTTGCACAGAACCGAATGACCGTTCTCGAGCTCGACCTTAAACATGGCGTTGGGCAGCGGCTCCTTTACCGTACCCTCGAGCTCAATTGCGTCTTCCTTCTTCACAAGCAATCATCTTTCTCTAGAAAACGACAGCGATTGAGTATTCTACAATACGTGCGCACGTATCGTAATATCTTCGTAATGGCTCCACAACTACGTGGGACTTGTTACATTTGGAATGTAAATGCCGACGAATTTGAACGCGGCCTCTACATCTCGCCTCCTTGCAAGGAACACCAAGCGCCTTGGGCGTCGGTAGTGAGAATCACCGGGCCGTCATCGGTGATGGCGACGGTGTTCTCGTAGTGCGCGGCGGGCAGGTGGTCGTTGGTCGTGACAATCCAACCGTCGGAGCCCGTGCTCACATGATTGGATCCCATCGTGACCATCGGCTCGATGGCAATGACCATACCGGCCTGGAGACGAACGCCCCTCCCCTTCTTTCCGTAATTCGGAACGTTGGGGTCCTCGTGCATCACATGGCCAATACCGTGCCCCACATAATCGCGAAGCACGCCATAGCCGTGAGACTCGGCGAGGGACTGGACGGCATAACCAATGTCCCCAATATGGTTACCGGGAACAGCCTGCTCGATGGCAGCCTTAAGGCAATCGCGCGTAACCTCGCACAGGGCCTTGGCCTCGGGCGTAGGGGTACCGACGAAAAACGTCCAAGCGTTATCGCCGACCCAACCGTCGACAACGGCACCCGTATCGATGGAGATGATATCCCCATCACGCAGGATCATGTCGGGATTGGGAATACCGTGCACCACGGCGTCGTTAATCGACGCACAGATGGTACCGGGGAACCCGCCGTAGCCCTTAAAGGCCGGAGTGCCACCATGCATGCGGATAATCTGCTCCGCAAGCTGATCAAGCTCAAAAGTCGAAACACCAGGGCGAACCATGGCTCCAACGTGGCGGAGCGCCATCTTCGATAGCGCTCCTGCCTTCTTCATCTGCTCTATTTGCGTTGCAGACTTAATCTTGATCATAGACCGAGAGCCTCTTTGACATCCCCGTACACGGTCTCGCGAGCCTGGTCACCGTTGACCGACTTGAGCAGACCCTGGCCACGATAGTAGTCGACGAGCGGACTCGTGGACTTCTCGTAAACGTCAAGACGGTTCTTGATGGTCTCGGGCTTGTCGTCGTCGCGCTGATACATCTCGCCTGCGCACTTGGGGCAGGTAGCATCGGCGGCGGTGCCGGTGTAGCCGCAGGCGCGGCAGGTGCGACGCGAAGACAGACGGTCGATGATGACCTCGGGGGCCACGTCGACCAGAAGGGCGCAGTCGATCTCGCGACCCAAGGCGGAGAGCTCGGAATCGAGTGTCACAGCCTGGGCGGTATTGCGCGGGAAGCCGTCGAGAATGAAACCCTGCTGGGCGTCGTCGGCGGCAAGGCGCTCCTTGACAAGATCAATCACGAGCTGGTCGGGGACGAGCTCGCCGGCGTCCATGTACTTCTTAGCCTGAACACCGAGCTCGGTGCCACCCTTGACGGCGGCACGCAGCAGGTCGCCCGTGGAAATGTGAGCGACGCCAAACTCGGCAACGAGCTCCTGTGCGACGGTGCCCTTACCGGCACCCGGAGCTCCGAGCAATACGAGGTTCATGAGCAATCCTCCTCTAGCCTATTTAAAGAATCCATCGTAATCATACATCTTGATCTGGCCTTCGAGCTTATCGAGCGTGTCGAGCACGACGCCGACCATGATGAGGATGGACGTGCCGCCAAATGCCTGGATCAGATGATTACCCGTGAAGGAGAAGATGATCGAAGGCACGATAGCGATGAGCGCCAAAAAGACAGCGCTGGGAAGCGTGATCTTGTTGAGCGCGTTCTTGATGTAGGCCGCGGTGGCCCTACCCGGACGGACGCCCGGAATAAAGCCGCCCTGCTTCTTAAGATTGTCGGCCGTGTCATCGGGGTTGAACACCATGGAGGTGTAGAAGTACGCGAAGAACACGATGAGGACAACATTAAGCACCCAGTTGAGCCAACCGGTCGAAAGCGCAGAGGCAACTGCCTGAATCCACCCGATGCCGGGGAAGAACACGGCAATCTGAGCCGGGAAGTACAGCAGCGCCGAAGCGAAGATGATCGGCACGACACCCGCGGTGTTGACCTTGATGGGCAGGTAGGTGGTCTGGCCACCCATCATGCGACGGCCCACGACGCGCTTAGCGTAGGAGACCGGGATGCGGCGCTGGCCGCGCTCAAGGAAAACGATCAGCGGGATAACCAGCAGGATGATGGCGCAGATGATCACCATGGTGATGATGCCACCGGCATTGCCCTTGGTGCTGGAGAAGATAGCCTGCGGAAGACCGGCCATGATGTTCGCAAAGATGATCAGCGACATGCCATTGCCGATACCGCGCTGGGTGATGAGCTCACCAATCCACATGATCAGCATGGCGCCCGCAGTGAGCGTGCCGACGATCATGAGGTCGAAGATAATCTCGGGAGCGCCGGCGCCATGAAAGCTGATGCCGAAGCTCTTAAAGAGGAAGAGGTAACCCACGGAGTTGAGGATTGCCAGAGCCAGGGTGAGGTAACGCGAATACTGCGTAATCTTTATCTGACCGACCTCGCCCTCGCGGGCAAGCTCATGCAGGGAAGGCACAACGGCCTGGAGCATCTGGAGGATGATCGAGCTGGTGATGTAAGGCATGATGCCCAGAGAAAACACCGACACATAGCTCAACGCGCCGCCAGAGAAAAGATTCAGGAGGGCCATAGCACCTGCGGCGACCGAATTGTTATCGGTCGAGAAAAGGCCCAGCATCCCCTGGAAGGGAATGCCGGGCACAGGAACGTGCGCACCAATGCGGTACACGACGAGCATAGCTATGGTAAAAAGAATCTTTTCGCGCAATTCTTTGATGCGGAAAGCATTCTTAAGACCATTTAGCACGGCAGCTCGACCTTTCCGCCGGCGGCCTCGATCTTGGCCTGCGCAGAAGCGCTGACCTTGTCGACCTTGACCGTGAACTTCTTGGTGAGCTCACCATTGCCGAGCACCTTGACGGGCTCGAACTCGCTCTTGGTGATGCGAGCAGCCTTAAGAGCGGCGCCGTCGATCACAGCGCCATCCTCGAACTTACGCTCGAGACGCTCGACGTTGACAGCGGTGTACTCGATACGACGGGGGTTGCGGAAGCCCGGAAGCTTGGGCAGGCGCATAGCCAGCGGAGTCTGGCCACCCTCGAAGCCGGCACCCTTGGTGCCACCAGAGCGAGAGCCCTGGCCCTTCTGGCCGCGGCCAGAAGTGGTGCCGTGACCCGAAGAATTGCCACGGCCGACGCGCTTGCGGTTCTTGGTGGAACCGGGCGCGGGAGTAAGATCGTGAAGCTGCATTTGCTACTCCTCTACAATCTCGACAAGGTGCTTGACCTTGAAGATCATGCCGCGGACGGACTCGTTGTCAGCAATCTCGCGAACCTCGCGGATCCTGTGGAGACCGAGGGCACGGACAGTACGGACCTGGTCCTGCTTGCAACCGTTGGTGCTGCGGACCTGCTTGATCTTGATGGTGTCAGCCATGCTTAGTTCTCCTTACCGACGAACATCTCGGAGACCGTCAGGCCACGGCGAGCCGCGACGTCCTCAGGGCTGGAGAGCTCCTTGAGGCCCTCGACGGCAGCCTTGATGATGTTGAGGCCGTTGTCGGTACCGAGGGACTTGGACAGGACGTTCTTGATGCCAGCAAGCTCAAAGAGGGGACGCACGGCGCCGCCGGCGATAACGCCGGTACCCTCGACAGCGGGCTTGATGATGATGCGGCCGGCACCAAAGTGGCCGAGAACCTCGTGCGGGATGGTGCCCTGCTCGGTCACCGGCACGTGGAACATGTTCTTCTTGGCATCGAGAGACGCCTTGGAGATGGCCAGGGGCACCTCAGCGGACTTGCCCATGCCAACGCCGACGTTGCCCTTGCCGTCGCCAACGACGACGAGAGCGACGAGGCTCATGCGACGACCACCCTTGACGGTCTTCGACACGCGGTTGATGTAAACGACGCGCTCCTCGAACTCGGAGGCCTCGCGCTGCTGCTTCTGATTACGAGCCATGTGCTACATACCTCCTAGAACTCGAGACCGGCGGCACGAGCACCGTCGGCGAGGGCCTTGACGCGGCCATGGTAGATACGGCCACCGCGATCGAAGGCGACCTTGGTGATGCCGGCCTCGATGGCGCGCTTGCCAACGAGCTGACCGACCTTCTCCGCAGCCTCCTTGTTCGAGGTGTGGGTGCCCTTGAACTCGGCCTCGAGGGTCGAGGCAGAGACGAGCGTCAGGCTGGAGCCCTTGCTGTCGTCGATAATCTGGGCATAGATGTTGGCGTTAGTACGGGTCACGCGAAGACGCGGACGCTCGGCGGTACCCGAGACCTTGCCGCGAACACGACGCTGACGACGCTTGAGGCCTTCCAGCTTCGCCTTATGCTTGTTCATACGTAAACTCCTAAAAAGGTTGATCTTGCCAGCACCTGACGGGGTGCTGGTCTTATGCGAGTGAGCCGGTTACGACTACTTGGCGGCCTTACCCAGCTTGCGGCGGATGTGCTCGCCAACGTAGTGGATACCCTTGCCCTTGTAAGGCTCGGGAGGACGATGGCCGCGGATCTCGGCGGCGATCTGACCGACCTGCTGCTTGTTGATACCCTTGACGTTCACGTGGGTGTTATCGGGAACCTCGAAGGTGATGCCCTCGGGAGCCTCGACGATCACGGGGTGCGAGAAGCCCAGGGAGAACTCGAGGTTCTTGCCCTTCTGCTGCACGCGGTAACCGACGCCGGCAAGCTCGAGCTTCTTCTCGAAGCCCTCGGAAACGCCGACAACCATGTTGTGGATGAGGGCGCGGGTGAGGCCGTGGCGGGCACGGGTCTCACGCTCGTCGTCGGGACGGGAAACGGTGAGGACGTTGTCCTCGACGTTGATAGCGAGCTTCTCAAAGACATCGAGCTCGAGCTGGCCCTTGGGGCCCTTGACGACAACGTTGTTGCCGTTGACTGCCACTTCGACTCCGGCGGGAATCTGGACAGGCTTATTACCGATACGAGACACGGTGATCTCCTTTCCTTCTACCTACCGAGCGAATTACCAGACGTAAGCGATGATCTCGCCGCCGACGTTGTGCTTGCGAGCATCGCGGTCGGTCATGACGCCATGGCTGGTGGAAATAATGGCGGTACCAAGGCCACCGCGGACGCGGGGCATGTCGGCAACGCCGGTGTACTTACGCAGGCCCGGCTTGGAAATGCGGCGGATGCCGTTGATGATCTTAGCCTTCTTGGGACCATACTTAAGCGTGATGTGCAGAGTCTTCTGGGGAACGGTGTCCTCGACATCGTAGCCCTCGATGTAGCCCTCCTCGTGCAGAACACGAGCGATCTCGACGAGCTTCTTGCTGCTCGGCATGGAGACCGTGGCCTTGTTCACAGAGTTAGCGTTACGGATGCGCGTAAGCATATCTGCGATCGGGTCTGTAAGGTTCATACAGATTCTCCTTCGTTCTTGATGAACACGTGCTCTTGGTTCTTCGCCGCCCTTAACGGCAAAGCCTAACTAGCGCGTTTTCCCTGTTCCAAACGGATGCTTGAAACGCTGGTAGTGACTTACCAGCTGGCCTTCTTAACGCCGGGAAGCTCGCCCTTGAGTGCAAGCTCGCGGAAGCAGACACGGCACAGGCCGAACTTGCGGTACACAGAGTGCGGACGGCCGCAGCGCTGGCAGCGCGTGTACTCACGAGTAGAGAACTTCTGCTTGCGATTGCACTTGACGATCATCGATGTCTTAGCCACTTATATCCTCCTCACATAGAGTATTGTTCGCCCCAAACGCTGCCCCCTTGTGGAAACGGCGCTTTTAGGGCAGGTGAACCTATTTCTTGAACGGGAAACCGAAGGCGTCCAGAAGGGCCTTGGCCTCCTCATCGGTATTGGCGGTGGTCACGAAGGTGATATCCATACCACGCTGGTGATCGATGGAGTCGAAGTCGATCTCGGGGAAGATGAGCTGCTCGGTGACGCCCATGGAGAAGTTACCACGGCCGTCGAAGCTCTTGGCGGAGATGCCGCGGAAGTCGCGGATACGGGGGATCGCGACGGAGGTCAGACGATCGAAGAACTCCCACATACGGTCGCCACGCAGGGTAACCTTGCAGCCGATCGGCATACCAGCGCGCAGGCGGAAGGTAGCGATGGACTTGCGGGCGCGGGTGATCATCGGCTGCTGGCCGGTGATGGCGCGCAGGTCGCGCACGGCACCGTCGATGGCCTTGGAATCGGTAGCGGCCTCGCCGACACCCATGTTCACGACGATCTTCTCAAACTTAGGGATCATCATGACGTTCTCGTACTGGAACTTTTCCTGAAGCTGCTGCTTGACCTCGTTGTTGTACTTGGTCTTCAGACGCGGCACATACTTCTCTTCTGCCATTGTTCACTCCTTCTTGGGGTTTTAAGCACGGGGCGTGGCCACGGTGGGTTGTCCTCGTGCCTCCTGGCTGCATCCGCCCCGCTCATGGCATTTCGCGGTTTGGACTCGACGCAGCAGGAGCCGACAAAACAATCGGTACTATACGCGCATCGGGAGTGTATTTCCAGAAAAACCTCGTCTGCCTGCACAACTCCACAACTCCCCCGCACAAATTGAACCCTAGGGGATCAAAAGAGCAGTTGCGGTGAAATAGTTCCTGGCTGACCGCCCGTCGGGCCCATCTAGGAACTATTTCACCGCAACTCATATCGAGGATGCCATTAGCGCTTGCGGGGGACGAGCTTGGTGCGGCGCAGGTGGATCATCTCGGCGGCGATGGAGATGGCGATCTCCTCGGGGTCCTCGGCCTCGATGGCGACTCCGATCGGCAGGTGCAGCTCGCAGACTTGCTCCTGCGTAAAGCCCTCCTGCTCCAGGCGGGCGCGCACAAAGGCCGTCTTACGGCGCGAGCCCAAGCAGCCCAGATAGGCGGGTTTGGCGCGCATGGCCTGAATCACCACGTCGATATCGGACTTGTGACCCGCCGTGGCGACGACCACCAGGTCGCGCGGGCCGATGGGGCACTGCTTGCTCAGGTTCTTGTAGTCGACCAGGCGACGGTCGTAGACACCGGGCACCCAATCGGGGGTCAGCGTGCCGGGACGATCGTCGCACGCCACAACGGCAAAGCCCGCCGCCGTGAGCACACGCGCCGTCGCAGCACCCACGTGGCCGCAGCCAAAGATATAGGTCAGGCCCTCGGGGCAGAGCGTCTCGATGTGCGCCGTGGGAATCTCGGAGGCCGCGTTGGTGTAGGTGACCTTACTCCCCTCCTCCACCAGCGAAAGTCCGGGGCAGCCCGCAATGGTGCGGCGCGATTCCTCGCCATGGTACTCGGCCACATCGCCCTCGAGCGCGCTCGCGACAAACGGCTCAAAGTCGATGACGAAGTCGCCGATACGACGATACGTCAGCACATCGGCAATTTCCTGGAACAACGGTGCCTGGGTCGCATCCAGATGCAGGTAGCACAGGCAGATGGCTCCGCCGCAGATCATGCCGGTATCGGAGTTCTCACCGCCCATGGTGTAGCGGACCAGACGCGACTGTCCCGCGCTCAGGAGCTCGCGCACCTCATCCAGCGCAAAGAGCTCAATCTTGCCGCCGCCGATAGTGCCCGCCTGGCTGCCATCGGCAAAGACAGCCATCCATGCGCCCACACCGCGCGGTGAGGACCCCGCTGTACCGGCCACGACCACGAGCTCGCACCTCTCGCCAGCACGCAGGGCGGCAAGCGCCGCATTCACAACATCGAGCTTTTCCATTGCCGCCTTCTATCCTCTAAAGACATCGGTGAGCATAGCGAGTGCCTCGAGCACGCCGCCGCCGACCGACGTCGCCTTGTCCGAAATGTAGTTGATATAGCTGGCATCGCCGCGCGGATCGACATCGGCGCATTTAAAGCCCTCAGTCACCTGTACGCCATTCGCCAAAAGCCCGCGCAGACAGCCATCGATCTGCGTGCACATGGGCGTATCGCCCGCGTAGCCAATCACGTCTCCAGCGCTCACGATGTCGCCGATTGCGCGGTCGGACCGAAACACGCCGGCGGCGGGGCTGTGGATAACACGCTCCTTGCCATAGCCGGCGATAATGCCCGGCACGCCCGTGTTGGGCTGGGGCGAGCCCTGGGTGATGACGCGGCCGAGGAAATGCCCACGCATGGTCTCAACCACGGCGTCGCAATCGACCGGCGCGGTAAAGCCCGGCCCCACGGCGATGACGGCAGGCGCCATGTCGCGCGTGGTGCCCAAGTTGCGCTTGGCCAGAATCGCGTCGACCACGGCCGCGGGTTTCAGTTCGTCAAGCATCTTGGCCTGGGGGTCTACCACGACGGCGACGTCTCCGGCCTCGGTAATTGCAAGCGCCTCTGCCGGCGTCTGCGCCAAGCGAGCGCGAATGCCCTCGACCTGGACCTCGCCCAGGCGAATGGCCTCGCAAAAACTGATTGTGCGACGGATACACGTGGGGGCCGCGATATCGGCCATGACAACCAACACGCCGGCGCGCACCAAACGGGCAGCGACACCCGTGGCGATATCGCCGGCGCCGCGAACATAAACGAGCATTCCCGGGGCACCTCCCTGTGCTACGGTTTGAGCAGAGCAAAAGCGGTTCGACCGCTACTCTGATGATTATTTATTATCACAGTATTATACGGCGGTGAACAGATGGAAACGACGGGCGGAAACCTTGCCTCCGCGCTCAAGATCGAGACGGGCATTACCGCGATTATCGGCAGCGGTGGCAAGTCGACCTTGCTCAAGACGCTCGGCCTTGAGCTCATGCGCGCTGGCGGCCGCGTGCTCCTCTGCACCACCACGCACATGTTTCCCGTCGCCGGCGTGCCATGGGACGGGTCGAGCCGTCGCCTGGACGCCGCGCCTTGGAAGCCGGGCGCCGCACATGTCCCTGGTTGCACCTGCGAGGCCTGCGCGGGCCTTGTCCGCGGAAGCATCTGCCAGGCGGGTGTTTTGGACCCGGAGACAGGCAAGCTCTCCGCCCCCGCCGAGCCGCTCAACGAGTTGGCGCAGCGCTTTGACTATGTGTTTGCCGAGGCAGATGGCAGCAAGCGACTCCCGCTCAAGGCGCATGCCGCCTGGGAGCCGGTAATTCCCGCCGCCACGGCAAACGTTGTCTGGGTCGTTGGCGCCTCGGGGCTCGGCAAGCCCATCAACGAAGCCGTCCACCGCCCCGAGCTCTTCTGCGAGCGTTGCGGCTGCGAGCCCACCGACATCGCCACGCCCGAGCGCGTCGCCCAGGTGCTCAATGCAGAGCTGCGGATGCTGAACCTCAGCAATGCCCGCATCATGCTCAACCAAGTCGACACGCTTGCCGACCCAACGATGGCAGATCGCTTCGAGGCAGCCCTCGGCCGCCCCCTCATCGCCACCAGCCTCAAGTAGCTGGCGCTGCCCCAGCAGGCCTATAAGTTGCGGTGGAATAGTTCCTGAAACGGCCTATTGGGCGGCTAAACAGGAACTATTCCACCGCAACTGAGGAGGGAAATCCGGTGATCTTCCTGCTAGCGGGGGACGTAGCGGCCGGGCTGGGCTCCAGTGGGCTCGCCGTCGCGCGCGGCCAGCACGCCGTTCACAAACACAGCCTTTGCGCGGCCATGCGCTTCAAAGCCCTCGAGCGGCGTGTAGTCCACAGCCTGATGCTGCGTCGCCGCGCGAATGGTCCAGCGCGCCTGGGGATCCCACACGCACACGTCGGCATCGGAGCCCTCGGTAAGACAACCCTTGCGCGGGTACATGCCAAACACGCGCGCCGGGTTCTCGCTCATCAAGCGGCACAGATCCTCGGGGCCCAACTGCCCCTCAAAGCTCGTGGCAATCGCGACGGGACGATGCTCCACACCGGGCCCGCCATTGGGAATCGCGCGAAAGTCGTCGCGCCCGCGGTCCTTTTGCCCGTGCAGGTTAAAGCTGCAGTGGTCGGTCGCAATCGTATCGATCTCGCCGGCCACAAGCGCCTCGCGCAGTGCCGCACGGTCACCCGCATGGCGCAGCGGCGGGCTCATCACATACTTGGCACCCGCAAAGCCGTCCTCGCCCTGCTCCAAGTAGCACGTATCGTCGAACATCAGATACTGAGGGCAGGTCTCGACATAGATATTCTTCTGCCCGCGCGCCTTGGCGGCACGGATGGCCTCGAGCCCCAGCTTGGTCGAAAGGTGCACCACGTTGACCGGTGCGTCGCCGGCCAGGTGCGCCAGATATAGCAGACGGCTCACTGCCTCGGCCTCGCACACATCCGGACGGCTGAGCGCATGGCCCTCGGGCCCGTGGATACCCTGCTCAAACACGCGCTTCTGCAGCTCGTCCACCAGCGTGCCGTTCTCGCAATGCGCGCACAGGATACCGCCCAGGCACTTGAGCTCCTCGAGCACCTCGAGCGTCTCGGCATCGTCCAGGCGCAGATGATCGTAGGCAAAGTAGGTCTTGAACGACGATACGCCCGCCTCGCGCATGGCCGAAAGGTCGGCGCAGTTGCGCTCGTTCCACTCGGCGAGTGCCATATGAAAGGCGTAGTTGGCCGTGCAGGTTCCATCGGCGCGGCGATGCCACTCGGCCAAGGCATCGGGCATGGTCACGCCACGATCGGCCGTCGCGTAGTCCACAATGGTCGTCGTGCCGCCGCAGGCAGCCGCGCGCGTGCCGGTCTCAAAGCTATCGGCCGTCCAGTCCATGCCGGTCCAGCACTGCATGTGCGTGTGGCCGTCGATAAAGCCGGGAAACACCCAGCAGCCCGCGGCATCCTCGACGGCATCGCCCCCGCCCGGCTCAATCGCCGCGGCGATCCGCACGATCTTATCGCCCTCCATGGCAAGATCGGCGCGGCGAAGCCCCTGGGGCGTCACGAGCGCGCCGTTTTTGATGATGATCATAATTGCTCCTTATTGATTGATGCAGTTGGCCACGCGATCAAAATATGAGCAGGCGGCGATATGCTCCGCTATGCGTCGCTGTCCCTTGGCGGTATCGACGTCCCACAGCTCGTAGGCGTGCGCTTCGACCAGCGCAACGTCGACGCGGCCTTTGAGAATCGAGCCCCCGCCGTCCTTGCCCTCAAGACACATAAGTGCATCGAACAGTTCCGCCGGAAAGAGCACCGGACTCGAAGGCTCACCGTTGCACGCAAGACGCACCGGATGCTTGCGGCCACACTCGTCAAATGCACGAACCATAGCCTCAAAAGAATCCGAACTCACGAGCGGCTGGTCGCCCGGCAAAAAGAGGCAGCCTTTCCAGTTGCGTTCGACTCCCCACGAAAGGCCCGCACGGACGCTTTCGCTGCGCAGCTCGGCATCGTGCAGCACGCACGGGCAATGCTTGTCCTCGCAAATCTGGGCGACCTCGGGCCAACGCGTCGAAACCACAACGTCAAAGCCCCGGGGAACCGAATCGATGGTCCAGGCAATCAGCGGCTTGCCACAGATATCGGCAAGCATCTTATTGGAGCCAAACCGCTTGCCCTCGCCCGAGGCCATAATCACGCAACCGAGTTTCATCTCCGCAAACCTCCCCTGGCCGCCTTGGACGCCATAGTTGCCATACCAACCATACCAAGCTCACGCTCCATCAGAACAGACACGCGCTCGTTTTTCCAGCGAACGCCCCTCGGCTCTCCGTAGCACAAAGGAGGGCACCCCGCGACGCAGGGCACCCTCCTCAATGGTGCAGATATGCCTACTCGGTGTTGCCGGTAAACGTGGTACCGGTCTTGCCGGCAAGGCCATCGCGCGCCTTCTCGAGCAGCGTGATGAGCGCCGCGCGACCCGGCTTGCTCTCGGCAAACGTCGAGGCGGCCTGGACCTTGGGCAGCATGGAGCCGCGACCGAACTCGTTGGCCTCGGACAGACGCTTAACATCGGCAGCGGTCAGCGTGTCGAGCCACTGCTCGTGATCGGTGCCAAAGCCAATGGCAGCCTTCTCCACCGCCGTCAGGATAATCAGGGCGTCGGCATCGAGCTGCTCGGCGAGCTTCTCGGCTGCAAAGTCCTTATCGATGACGGCCGCAGCGCCCTTAAGGTGGTGGCCCTGGGACTTGGTGACGGGAATGCCGCCACCGCCGCAGGAAATCACCACATGGTTGGACTCAACGAGCGACTTAATGGTGTCGAGCTCGACGATGCTCACGGGCTTGGGCGAGGCAACCACGCGACGGAAGCCCTGCTTCTCGTCGTGGATAAACTGGTAACCGCGGTCGGCCTCCAGCTCCTTGGCCTCGGCCTCGCTCATCCACGGACCGATCGGCTTGACCGGGTCGGCAAAGGCCGGGTCGTCTGCCGCAACCTCGACCTGGGTGAGCACGGTGGCGACGCCCTTGTCGATGTTGCGGTCGAGCATTTCTTCGCGCAGGGCATTTTGCAGGTCATAGCCAATGTAGCCCTGGCTCATGGCACCGCAAACGGACAGCGGACAGGGAATGTACTTCTGAGGGTTAGAACGCGTGAGCTCGGCCATCGCATTGGCGATCATGCCCACCTGGGGGCCGTTGCCATGCACGACGACGACTTCGTTACCCTCCTCGATCAGGTCGACAATGGCCTTGGAGGTCGTCTTGACGGCCTCCATCTGCTCGGGAAGGTTGGCACCGAGGGCGTTTCCGCCCAAGGCGACAACAATACGCTTAGCCATTTCTCAGCCCAGCTTTAGGCCTGGAACCAACGGGCGGCGTTGCGCTCGTCGAGAGCCTTGAGGGCGGCGGCGGGATCGGCAACCTTCTGCAGGAACATCATGGCTGCGATGGCGTACGGCTTGTAGCTGGCCTCCTTGTACATGCCCACGCGGTGCATGTCGAAGACGTCGGCGTTGACCTCGCCGTGCTCGCAGGAGACACCGGAGATGTCGGCGGGCAGCGGGTGCATAAAGATGGTGTCCTGGCCGTTGGCGGTCTTCTCCATGAGCTCGGTCGTGGAGCACCAATCCTGATGCGTAGCGTTCTGGGCGAGCAGCTCCTTCTCGAGCGCAGCGATGCCGGCGTCGTCGCCCTCGGCGTACAGGTTGGTGCGCTTCTCCATGGCGGCAAACGGAGCCCAGCTCTTGGGGATCACGATGTCGGCGCCCTCGAAGGCCTCGGCCATGGTGTTGGCCTGCTTAAAGGTGGTGCCGGACTCGGCGGCATAGCCGCGGGCGCGCTCGACGACCTCGGGCATGAGGTCGTAGCCCTCGGGGTGAGCCAGGGTGACGTCCATACCAAAGCGGGGCAGCAGGCTGATCAGCGACTGCGGGCAGGACAGCGGCTTGCCGTAAGAAGGCGAATAGGCCCAGGTGACGGCGACCTTCTTGCCCTTGAGGTTCTCAAGACCGCCAAACTCGTTGATGAGGTAGAGCATGTCGGCAGAGGACTGCGTGGGGTGGTCGGAATCGGACTGCAGGGAGATGAGCGTGGGACGGTGATCAAGAACGCCGTCCTCGTAGGCCTGCTGGACGGACTCGGAGACCTCGGCCATGTAAGCGTCGCCCTTGCCGATGTACATGTCATCGCGGATGCCGATGACGTCGGCCATAAAGGAGATCATGGTAGCGGTCTCGCGGACGGTCTCGCCGTGGGCGATCTGGGACTTCTTCTCGTCCAGGTCCTGCAGCTCAAGGCCGAGCAGGTTAGCGGCCTTAGAGAAGGAGAAGCGCGTACGGGTGGAGTTGTCGCGGAACAGCGAGACGGCCAGGCCCGAGTCGAAGATCTTGGGAGAGACGTTGTTCTCACGCAGCTCGCGCAGGGCGTCGGCGACGATGTAGAGAGCTTTGAGCTCATCGGTGGTCTTATCCCAGGTGTGCAGGAAGTCGCTGCCGTACATACCCTTAAAATCGAGGCCGTTCAGCTGCTCGACGAGCTCGGTAAACTTAGCGTCCATGGAAATGTCCTTTCTAAAGATGAAACAATCGCAATGAGTAGATGCGCTCCGGCATGCGCGTGTGGCTAGCACATGCAGAGCACCATGACGAGGACCCGCCACCGTTGAGGAAGCATGGGAGATAACGACCGCGGGCCCCAAGTCAACGGGGAGTGCAGGGGACACGAGTGGCCCCCGGCTCAACAAAATCGAGGAATGGGACTAATCGATCTTGTTGTTGGTCAGACCGGCGCGGAACACGGTGGCGTCGCCATCGGCCTGGCTCGGATCGTAGAGGTTCAGGGCAGCCACGTACATGGCGGCAGCGGTGACCAGGTCGTCCTTGTAGGTGACCTCGTTGGGAGCGTGAGCCTGAGACTCGGCACCCGGGCCAAAGCCGACGCAGGGGATGCCGTAGCGGCCCTGGATGGAAACGCAGTTCGTGGAGAAGGTCCACTTGTCGCACAGCGGACGACCGGTGCGCTTGTCCATGCTGGGCTCGCAGCCGATGCGCTCGTCACCGAACATGACCTTGTGGGCGTCGACGAGGGCCTTGACGTGCGGAGCGGTCTCCTCGTTAATCCACGTGGGGAAGTAAGCCTCGGTCTCGTAGACCTCGCCGGTCCAGGACGGACGGTCGTACATGTACATGGAGACCTTCACGTCGTCGCCGTACTTCTTGGCGGCCGGCAGGTTGCGGATCTCGTCCAGGCAGGACTCCCAGGTCTCGCCGGCGGTCATGCGACGGTCGATGGAGATGGCGCAGGAGTCGGCCACGGCGCAGCGGCTGGGGCTGGTGTAGAAGATCTGGCTGACGGTGCAGGTACCGCGGCCCAGGAAGCGGGCGTCCTCGAAGTGCTCGGGGTTGTACTTGGGGTCGAGCATCTTGACGAGGCCCTTGATGTCGGTCGACTCGTCGCAGCCGTTGTTGTTGAGGGCGCGGACGTCGGCGATGATGTCGGCCATCTTGTAGATAGCGTTGTCGCCGCGGTCGGGAGCGGAGCCGTGGCAGGAGGTGCCGTGAACGTCGACGCGGATCTCCATGCGGCCGCGGTGACCGCGATAGATGCCGCCGTCGGTGGGCTCGGTGGAAATGACGAACTCGGGCTTAATGCCGTCCTTGTTGTAGATGTACTGCCAGCACATGCCGTCGCAGTCCTCTTCCTGGACGGTGCCGACGACCATGATCTTGTAGCCCTCGGGGATGAGGCCCATGTCCTTCATCATCTTGGCAGCGTAGGTAGCAGAAGCCATGCCGCCCTCCTGGTCGGAGCCGCCGCGGCCGTAGATGATCTCGTCGGTCTCGTAGCCCTCATAGGGATCGGCATCCCAGTTCTCGATGTTGCCGATGCCGACGGTGTCGATGTGGGAGTCGATGGCGATGATCTTGTCGCCCTCGCCCATAAAGCCCATGACGTTGCCCAGGCCGTCGACCTTGACCTCGTCATAACCAAGGCTTTCCATCTCGGCCTTGATGCAAGCGACAACCTCGCCCTCCTCACAAGACTCAGAGGGATGCGAGATCATAGCGCGCAGGAAGCGAGTCATATCAGCACGATGGGACTCAGCAGCAGCCTTAATAGCGTCGAAATCGAGTTCTTTAGTCATAACAGTTAACCTTTCTACAAGGGTTTACCTACAGGTAGATATTTCAGATAGATCACTTGTGCCAAGCAGCGTGAGGTCGAGCACCCGGCATGCAAGTAAACGTAGGGTGGCGGAGCATATGTTTGCTCCGTCGCGAGTTCCGCACGAGCCGGAGAGCACTTAATGTGCTCTCCGTGCGAGCAGGACTGTCCGAGCAGGGAGTAAACATATGCTCCGCCACCCGGACAGGTTAGGCTCGCTAGCAGGTCGGATACTCGCCCTCCCAGACGATGCGACGGTACTGATCCGGGTCCGTGTCACCTTCCGTGGAGAAGCAGAGCACGGAGCTTGTCTTGTCCAGGCCGATGAGCTCCTTGAGCTCGGCGTACTCGGGGTCGAGCATGAGGGTCTCGACCAGGCCGGTGGTCACAGCGCCGGACTCGCCGGAGATGACGCGCGGGTCGCCCTTCTCGGGAGCGCCCAAGGTGCGCATGCCGCGAGCGGTGACCCAGTCGGGGCAGGATACGAAGGCGGTGGTGTGGTTGCGCAGGATATCCCAGCCCAGAATGTTGGGCTCGCCGCAGCACAGGCCGGCCATGATGGAGGGCATGTCGCCGTCCACGATGCGCGGGTCGCCGTCGCCGGCGGCAGCGCCCTTGTACAGGCAGGCGGCAGGTGCGCACTCGACCACGACAAAGGTGGGCGGGTTATCGGGATACAGATTGGTGAAGTAACCCACCACGGCGCCGGCGAGCGAGCCTACACCAGCCTGGACAAAGACGTGCGTCGGGCGGTTGATGGCCATCTCGCGCAGCTGCTCGGCTGCCTCAGAAGCCATGGTGCCGTAGCCCTCCATGATCCAAGACGGGATCTTCTCGTAGCCCTCCCAGGCGGTGTCCTGAACGATGACGCCGCGCTCGCAGGCGTCGGCCTCGGCGGCGGCCATGCGCACGCACTCGTCGTAGTTGACCTCTTCGATGGTCACCGTGGCGCCCTCGGCGGCGATGTTATCGAAGCGAGGCTTGGTGGAACCCTTGGGCATGTGCACGACGGCCTTCTGGCCCAGCTTGTTGGCAGCCCATGCCACGCCGCGGCCATGGTTGCCGTCGGTGGCGGTAAAGAAGGTGGCCTGGCCAAAGTCCTTGGCAAGCTGATCGGAGGTCAGGTAATCGAAGGTGCACTCGGCAACGTCCCTGCCGGTCTCGTCGGCAATGTAGTTGGCCATGGCAAACGAGCCGCCCAGGACCTTAAAGGCGTTGAGGCCAAAGCGATAGCTCTCGTCCTTAACGCACAGGTTGGAAAGGCCCAGGCGCGCGGCCTGGCCGTCCAGGCGGGCAAGCGGAGTGACGGTGTACTGGGGGAACGACTGGTGGAAGGCGCGGGCCTTCTTCACGTGGTCGAGGCTCATGATTCCCAAGTGCTCATCATCGCTCTTGGGCATCGTGTTGCCCGCCCACTGAATCTTATCGGCCATACGGTGAACTCCTTAAGTCCTCTCTTGCCGGCCCCCGCATACGCGTTCCAGCCCATTCCCGTTCATGCGGCTGAACTTTTATGTGGATGCCAAACAAAAAGTTTGCTAGCACTGTTCTATCACACTTTTTGATTGGAGAACATAACAAATTGTTTGTTGCCGTAATCGGCACCTTTTCGCCGCCGAACGGTCACATAACGCAGCGATGCTTTCGTTATTTGCGAACAGGTGTGGTTTATGGCAAAGTGTGCCCAAACTAATTTTTAGGAAGGCACCCATGACCCCCGCACAGATTGAGTTTTACAAGCGCCTTGCACACGGCTTGGCGCTCCAATTTGGTTCCAACTGCGAAATCGTCGTCCACGACCTGGAGACCGAGGACGTGGACCACTCCATCGTAGTGATCGAAAACGGCCACGTCAGTGGGCGCAAACTGGGTGACGGCCCCAGCCATATTGTGTTTGAGTCCATGCACGAGGGCATCACCGACGTGCACGACCGCGAGCCATACCTCACCAAAACCGCCGATGGCAAGCTGCTTAAGTCCTCGACCATCTTTATCCGCAACGACGAGGGCAAGCCCGTCGGCATTTTGGGCATTAACTTTGACATTACGCTCATGAAGGCTTTTGAGCGTTCGCTCGATGCCTTTACCGGCACCGGCGGCACGGACTACACCGAGCCTGAGCCCATTACCAAGAACATCGGCGACCTGCTCGAAGACTTGCTGCGCGAGTGCGAACAGTTTGTGGGCAAGCCCGCGGCGCTCATGACCAAAGACGAGCGCATCCGCGCCATTGGCTACCTCGACCGTCGCGGCGCCTTTCTCATCTCCAAGTCGAGCGAACGCGCCTGCGAGTTCTTTGGCATCTCTAAGTACAGCTTCTATAGCTACCTCAACGAGGCAAAGGCTGCCGCCGGCGACAAATAGTCAGCGCGCCTGCACCCCTCCCCTTTTGAGCGCGAGTTCTGGAATGCACGAATCCGAGAGTCGGCCGCAAGGCAAGTTCCATATAATCGATGAATGTGAATATTTCGAAAGGATGGGACAAGATGGGGTCGAGCAACGCATCACGCAACGGCCGCGGAGTCACCGCTTCTGCCGCCAGGCATGCGAAACGCGCGTTTGACGAGGGCGAAGACGATCTGTTTGCGTTGAGCCTGGACGACGTGATGAGCGACCGCCCCTGGACCGCCGAGGAACTCATGGGCGGCGGAGCTCGTCCGACAAGTGCAAAGCCCGCACTTGCGCCTAAGCCCGGATCTGCGCCGACTCCTGCGCAGTCGCCTGTTTCGACGCCCGCGCCCGCCCCCCGCCCCGCAAGCGACCCGTCCGAGACGGCGGCATTTCTCGCTGCAGCGACGCAGGGCAAATCGGCCGACAGCACCGTTATGTACAGCGCCCAGCAGTTGCCTGCTCCTGCGGTAAGCGAGCCTCCGGTCACAAGGCTCGATGAGCCCGTTGCCCATCAGGTTGCCTACGATTCCTGGGCTGCAGCCGATCTGGATGAGACCTCTACCGGCATGCCGGCGCTCGACGTTCCAGTTAACCCGCTTTTTGCCGCCAACACGAGCGCCGCGGACTATGAGAGCAGTGCAGCATATTCCGATTATTCCGATGGCCATGCTGACACCGGTCGCATCGAGACCGAGGATTTTGGCACCGCATCGAGCGATTATCTCAACGATCCGTACGCCGCCACGCCTGCACCGGAATATGACCCGGAGGCCGCGTCCGCGCCGGCGTATACCAAAAGCACGGGCGAAGAGCGCTTCGCCGATTATTACGCCGCGGAAAAGGCGCTGCGTTTCTCGGAGTTTCCGCAGGCAGTCAAGGTTGCCTTTATCGCCATTGTCATTGCCCTGCTCGGCGTCATTGCGTTTGAGGGATTCCAGCTGTTCCGCGGCCCCACCCAAGCGGAGTCGGAGACCCAGCAAAAAGAGGACGACAACCAGCACCTGGACATCAACACCCTCAAGGGTGACCCCAACGACGGAGACGACGAGTAGCGAGGGTTAAGGGAGGGCCGGAAGAGCCGACGGCGCGTTACGGCTCCAAAAGCCCTGCCATAAAGATGGGCAGATACAGCACGTCACCATCGCGGTGAAGATTGCATTCCGCAAGCACCAGGGCGCGATCGATTCCGTAGCCCTTCGTTGCCAGTGCGTTATCGAGCGCGGCATGGGACTTAAAGCTCTTGCCCGATTTGACCTCGATAGCAAACACTTCCCCATCGAGCGTCTCCTCAACAAAATCGAGCTCGCCAACCTTTTTCGATGTAAAGTAGCGCAATCTGAATCCATGAGCTTTGAGCTCTTGGGCAACGAAGCCCTCAAACGCCGCCCCCATGTTCATGCCAAAGGCGTCTTCCGCCTCCCCATCAAAAACGCCTTGGGCGACCCTTTTGGAATACAACGACATGAGCATTCCGGTGTCCAAGTAAAACAGCTTGAACAGATTTCGTTGCTCTCCCAATAAAAGGGGTGCCACGGGCGCCGTTACGTTATACACGGGAAGCGCAACACCCGCCTCAGATAACCAGAGAAAATGGTCTGTCACCTGCGAAAAACGTTTGACACCGTTAATCGATGACAGCTTGAATCGCTTGTTTTTGGAACCGGCCTCGCTGGGAATCAAATCATAGATATCGCGAATAACCAAGCGTAGCTCGGGCGGAGCGTACTTTGCGATGTCATCGCGATACAGGGCGTGAAGATCGCGGTGGATGTTTCGAACCTCGTCGACATTGCGCGTCGCCATGAAGGAATTGACCGCGTCGGGCATGCCTCCCACCACCACATACTGATGAAACAGATCGAGCAAGCGGTCATACAGGTAGCCGGGGAGCTCCCCTGCATCCTCCAGACAGCCCCTGAGCATGTCAAACACGCTGGCACCAACGCCATTTGCCCAACAAAACTCCTCAAAGTCGAGCGGGTACATCTGGACCTGCTCGACATACCCCACTGGCAGGGAATCGATGCCCTCGAACTCAACGCCAAGGAGCGATCCGGTAAGGATGTATCGAAAGTCGCCGCGCTGGACCAGGTATTTGATAAACGTCACTACGTTGGGGCATCGCTGCACCTCGTCGATAACCACAACGGTCTTGTTTGCAACCATCGGCTGCGTCGCAGCGATAGACATGCGCATAAGCAGTTCGTCCGCACTTCTCGCCGCCAAAAACGAATCGCGCACGGACGCGTCGGCGATAAGGTCGAACGTCACGACACTTTCGAACGATTCGCTTGCAAAGACGTTGACCAAATATGACTTTCCTACCTGTCGGGCGCCCTTGACCAAAAGAGCCTTATTAAGCGACGAGGCAAGCCAAGATTCAAACTGTGCTTTCGCTTTTCTCTGCAGCATAAGTGCACCCCTTATTACATGCTGTTTTAGCACTAGGATACGCTTTTCCGTGCTTGTTAGGTGCTTATTTCGACACTTTTTCGAGGTTATAAAGTGTGCATTACGACACTTTTCCGTACTTTTACACGAGATATTTCGACACTTTTCCTGATTTAAGCCTAGCAGCAGCCTGCGAAATCAAGCGCCGCCCGCGCGTCATTTCGCAGGCGGCGCTTGATTACTGTCCGTGCGCGCTGATAGACTTCCTCTTGCCCACAAGGAGCGGGCGCGTTTTATCCAGAGTCGGAGTAGAGAGTTGGCTCCACGATCCCGACGCCAACCGGCCAAGAGGCACGGTGGCCCTGCCAACATCGATGAAAGGAGTCCGTATGGACAATTTCTCCGTGCGCAGCGAGCGCAATTTCCACAACCTGGTTGTCAAGCCAAAACGAATGCATCTTCTAGACGAGCCGAATGGCTACACCTCGGCTTTGGTGAAGAGCAGCCTCTCCCACCAGATGCGCTTTACCGCGCAGATGCTCGAGGAAGAGCTCCGTGCTGCCGGCGACCCGCATGTACTGCAGATCAAGCTGCTCGGAGATGACTCTCGTGAGCCGTCCAGCTGGAAGCTGTTTGCCGACGGCACGTGTGCTGCAGACGGATCTGGCGCCTTTGCCCGCGAGTGCTTCTGCGAAGGGGCCGAGGCGTTTCTGGACCTGTGCCAAGATGCCGTCGAGGCTGCCGAGCTGCGCCAATGAAGCCAGAGGGAGCACGAGCTGCTGAGCGCCGCGCGCGGGATCGTAAGGGCATAGACGGGCGGATGATCCATCGACGATTTTGGGCTGGCAAGGGCCGGGAATTAGATTCCCCGCCTTCAACCTAGCACTGCTTTATGAGATCGAGCACCGCGGGGATATCGTCAGCGCTACGGAGTGCAACATAGGTCGGCATACCCGGCCCAAATCCGCCCTGTGTGCGCTTGTCCTGGCACATGGCCTCCGGGTCAATCAGCTCGTCCACACTCTTTGCCAGGCCGACGGCAATCCAACCACCGTTGCTGGTCCTGCCTTCTAACACGGCATGCAGTTTTCGCTTGCCCGACCTGAAGCCTACGTAGTACTTGGCTATATAGGACTCCCACGAAGGGTTACCACTCAGAACGGACTCGCGTACCTCATCGAAAAGCTTCTGGTTGAGTCCGCCTTCAGCAAAAGTGGGGTGATTCTCCTGCAGAGTCCAGATAGGCGCCTCGTCAGACTCCCCGCGAGAGGGGCGATACTTGTCGACGACATCTGCCGGAAGGTCGGGATATTTCCATATCTCACACGCCTCTTTCGCCAGCTCGTCCGCGCGCTGCCTAATCTCCTCCTCGCCCCATTTTTCATGCGAGGCGATCGACTTGTTTAGGTAGAGCGGGCTGCATTTAAGTCCCACGTCCGGAAGATTGAGCTTGTCCGAGAACGACCGGTTTGAGTACTCCTGGTTGTAGCCCGTCAGCGTAAGATTTCCCAAGTTGTTGCACAGCCTGTCGTGGATGTCTTCCCAGTTCTCGCCAAGCGATTCCTTCCAGCCATGTTCATCATCAATCGTCTGGGGCATGACGTGCTCAATCTGGTAATCGTCAGCCGAGATGGACTCCTTCGGGTGGTGCCAGTTCTCCATGCGTTCCAGGTAATAGCGCTTTTTGGAGAAGCGGTTGTAACAGTCACGCATCTTAAACTCCTCGACAAAATGCTCGTCCGTCGGGAAGTACGCGGTCATACCGCTGTTGTGGATAAGGAGCATCGCCGTAACGTACTCCTCTATATCGTCCTGCTGCTCGAGATTGCGATACATGCCGGCAAAGAAATTATTTAGGCCCGTGGTAAGCCTGCCGCAAACCGCCCGCCTGAACAGAAACGACTCGATAGTCTCGCAGATACGCAGAAACGCATTGCGGTCGATCCTGCCTCCTTCATAAACCGAGTAAAGCAGCATCAGCAAAGGTCTGACCGACTTCACATAAAGACAGGCAATCCTGCCGAACACTCGGCGCAGACCCTCGTCTTTTTCCTTGCCAAGGAACAGCCTGGCATATCTTTGCGCATATTCGCGGAGCTCCTTCAGCAGGCCCTCGGTATCCCCATCGTAGTCGTCAGCGAAATAGCGTTTGAACTCGTGGTAGGCCTCGTTTTCCTTCGGCATCCTATTAGGAACCTTCAGCCACAGCCAGTACCAGATAAATGCATTAAACTCTTCTTCACCGCCTTTTCCGAACAAGCACTCGAGCGGATGCCAGTAACCCTCGTAAAGCTTGGTCTGCTCGTCGTTGGGAAGCGACATAAGAACGTAGTTACGAATGAGGTCAATAGGCGTGAGCGGCTTGCCCTTGGAGTTCATGGACTCAAATATGAGCTGGGCGTTATCAACGCCGGCGGTGAGCTTAGTGTCGATGACCTGCACGCGGTTTAGTCCCGCCCAAAGTCTTGCCGGATCAAATGATTTACCGCGCATCTTCTCACAGAAGAACGCATGGTTCTCGACGATCCGATCCGATTTTTCATCTGGTATGGGAGACCCAGACACGATGGAGAACAGCGTCTCTTTATCGTCCTGCGAGAGCACCAGCTTGTAGCGCGCCAGACCATTGTAGTCATCATCGTTAAAGAGATAGTTCTTCCGCAGCGCTGAGACCTTGAGATCGCCAAGGAAGCCGGCCTTGTCGGGATTACCCTCCAGATAGTCAGCCAAGGCAGCGATCATCAACGAAAACGTCGTCATACGCTGTTGCCCGTCAATCAGAAGCACGCGCGAAATGCTCGTGGCAGAGCTCTCGGACTCGGGGATATAAAGCATCGACCCCACGAAGTGCGATACGCCATCACGACCCGCTCGCATGACGTCATCCCAAAGCACCTCGCACTCTTTTACGCTCCACGAGTAAACTCGCTGGTACACGGGAATGACAAACTGCATCTTCGCTACGCCCATGAGGTCGAGCAGATTCGCTTCGGTTGCCTTCATTTGTGCTTGCTCCCCTTTTCTTGTTATACGTCACTTACCGTCAGTCCTCCACTGAACGGAGGGCGCTAAAGACGAGAGCATCGAAGCACTGAAGCAACCGGGATGCTCATATCACTAGATTCTACAACGCTTGTTGCGAACACAACTGAACGTCAGATCGGTTCCGATGGCTCCCCCTATGAGAAGAGGATGGATGCCAGGGGCCGCGTGCTAAGCGATAAATGTATCGCGGATGGGATCCCGTTTGAGGAGTTACCTGAGGGATGGGCTTGGGCAAGACTGTCCATGCTGACTGCAAACGTACATTACGGATATACATGCAAATCTTCGTCGAATGGACATATCAAACTATTGCGTATTACGGATATACAGAACGGGCACGTTGATTGGAATTCAGTACCTTACTGCGCAGTTGATCCGAAGGACTATTCGACATACCTACTTAAAGAGGGGGACATCCTCATTGCACGAACCGGAGGGACAATTGGAAAAAGCTATTTTATTAGGGATAAACCTCCTGTCTCTGCTTTCGCCTCGTATCTGATTCGTGCGATACCGATCAAAAACGAGATTGTTCCCTATTTTAAGTGCTACTTTGAATCACCAGCGTACTGGGGTCAGCTTATCGACGCTTCAGCTGGAACTGGTCAGCCAAACGTGAATGCGGCATCAATTGGACGTATATTGATAGCAATCCCGCCACTCGCCGAGCAGCGCCGCATCGTCGAGCGGGTGAACGAGCTCATGCCCCTGGTCGAGGAGTACGGCGGGCTCGAGGACGCCCGCGAGGCGCTCGATGCCGCGCTGCCCGGCCGCCTGCGGAAGTCGGTGCTGCAGCTGGCGGTGCGGGGAGGGCTGGTGCCGCAGGACCCCGCAGACGAGCCCGCCGGTGCCCTGCTCGATCGCATCCGAGGACAGCGCCGCCAGCTCGTGGCCGATGGGAAGGCGAAGGCCCCGAAGGGCGGCGAGTCGATCATCTTCGCCGGTTCCGATGGCCGCCGTTATGAGAAAATGCTCAATGCTGGAATGGGCAATAAATTTGAATTTGACAAGGAGATAATAATGATACCAATTTCTGATATTCTCATCCGCTCAATTAGTGGGTATGTGTTTATGGTTCCAGTCTTCGTACTGTATTTCTTGTGGCTCAAAAAATTGGGGAGAACACAAAGTTTTCTCCATACCGCTGCAGTGTTTGTTTTTGGTTATTATTTATTCGGACTTTTGACCGTCACAGGCATCGGCTTTACAAGCACAATGACCTTTCGCCCGAACATTTCTTGGACTCCATTTATCGGTATGATAACTGGGCCAATTGATACCATTCTGAATATTATTCTGTTTGTCCCGTTGGGATTTTTCCTGCCGCTGCTGTACAAGAAATATCATCACATGAAGACGGTTGCATTGACTGGCTTTCTGTTTTCTTTGGCTGTTGAAATTGTCCAGATGTTTGGCTGGGGTTCTTCCGACATCAATGACTTGATGACAAATACCGCTGGAGCCTGTATTGGATTTTTAGTTTATTGTCTGCTGTCAAGAATCTTGCCTGCCAATCTGAAAAAGCAACTTCAATCCAGCCGTGTCAATGCTGTGGCTGAAGTACTTCTCTTTGCTATTTGCACATTTGCCATTATGGTCACGGCTCAGACTTGGTTTGTCCATGATGTGCTGAATGTTCCATAAATTGTATCGGAAACAATCGGTCTCAGATATAAAAAAATAGTGTCTTCTGTTTGACACACCTGCAGACCGATTTTTCCGTATTGAACTTAGTCGCGTCAACGAAGCCACTACCTATGGAATTTCAATCTTTTCCTTCCTGTTATGCTTGGACAGATTGAATAATTCTCTTTGTGTTATATCTATTATTTTTAGGTAATAGTCCACAACGGCTTCTAACATGAAGGTACAAAAAATAAAAGTTGATCCTCAATCAACCCTATTATTGTACTCTTCAATTCATACTTTTCGATCTCAATGGTAGTATGGTTAGATAGACATCTGTTGCCGCTATCCCTTGGTAAGTTACCCGTTCAGCTTACCTACAAATTTAGAATACAATAAATGGCATCATTTGAACAGACTATATTTTTGGGATGAACTGTTCTACTGCCTTGATTATCAACTTTATCCGAACACCTCCCACATTCATCCGCACATGTGCGGATGAATGTGGGAACCCGATACCT
>NZ_WWSL01000005.1:0-122331 GCF_009875845.1 Collinsella sp. BIOML-A6 | reverse complement strand
AGGTATCGGGTTCCCACATTCATCCGCACATGTGCGGATGAATGTGGGAGGTGTTCGGATAAAGTTGATAATCAAGGCCAATGACTAGGTCGGAAAATTTCTTAAAAAAGTTCTTGCCCTGAGCTGATTCGTCCGTATAATAAACATCGTTGCTTGAGAGCACGCACCTATTCCTCGGTAGCTCAATGGTAGAGCACGCGGCTGTTAACCGCGCTGTTGTAGGTTCGAGTCCTACCCGGGGAGCCAGGTTGTAAAACCCGTCGCTTATGCGGCGGGTTTTTTCATGCCGCGATCGCTGTTCGCGAACGTTACCGTATCAACATTTCGTGTCGAGGATGTAATCCCGAGGCCCGCCACCTCAACATGGCGCGGTCGTTGTAGAATATTCCAATGATTGCTCCCACGAGATGGTGCCGCGAGCACCAGATAAGGAGATTCTTGTGTCTGAGACCATTAACGGCAGCCTGAGCGTCTCGAACGACGTTATTGCCGATATTGCCGGTTATGCCGCGATGACGTGCTATGGCGTCGTCGGTATGGCCGAACAGCTCCAGGGCGCCGAGAGCGTGCGCCTGCTTGCCGGTCAGCGCCTCCGCAAGGGCGTGCTTGTCTCCGCCGACGGGAACGGCCTTACGGTCGATCTTCACGTCGTGCTCGAGAACGGCGTCAACATGAAGTCCGTCTGCCACAATCTTTCGAGCTCCGTTGCCTTTACCCTGCAGGAGATCGCCCAGATCGATCCCGCCAGCCTTAAGATCGGCATCCATATCGACGCGCTCAAGAGCCGTCTGAACTAGCATCCGAAAACGGAGATTCAAATACCCATGATTGCAAAGACCATTCGCACCTGTTTTCCGATCGCTGCGGCTGCCGTTTCCGACAAGGCCGAGGAGATCAACAAGCTCAACGTCTTCCCCGTACCCGACGGCGACACCGGCACCAACATGTCGCTCACGCTCGCCTCGGTGACCAAGGAGCTTTCCGCCCTTCCCGCCGATGCCGATATGGAGGCCATCGCCGGCGCCATCACCCACGGCTCCCTGATGGGTGCCCGCGGTAACTCCGGAGTCATCACCTCGCAGATTCTGCGCGGCGTGGCCGAGGGTCTTGTCTCTGCCGACGAGCCTATTACGTCCGCCAACATTGCCTTCGCCTTCCGTCGTGCCGTCAAGGTTGCCTTCCAGGCTGTCCGCAAGCCCATCGAGGGCACGATCCTCACGGTCCTGCGCGATGTCTCGACCAAGGCCGATGAGTGCGAGAAGAAGAAGTTCTCGGCCGAGGATGCGCTCGATGCTATCGTCGTCGAGGCGTACCAGTCCGTCGCCCGCACGCCCGACCTGCTGCCCGTTCTGAAGGAGAACGGCGTGGTCGACTCCGGCGCCTTTGGCTTCGCCATCTTCCTTGAGAACTTTGTGGCTGCAGCACTTGGCCGCAGCACCGTTGTCGAGGATTTCTCCGCCACGTTTGATTCCGCTGTCTCTGCCCGCGACGCGGCCCTTGGTCGCGTTGAGATCGAGGCCAACGACGATTGGGAGGGCTCGGAGTTCCGCTACTGCAACGAGTTCCTGTTTAAGGCCGACGCCCCGTTTGACGAGGACGAGTGCCTTAAGTTCCTGGGTTCCATGGGCGACTGCGAGCTTCTCGTGGGCGCCTATCCCGACTACAAGATCCATGTGCACTCCAACACCCCCAACCTGGTGCTCGAGCACATGCTGCAGCTCGGTCAGATCTATGAGGTCTTTATCCACAACATGGAGATGGAGGCCCACGACCGTACCGCCAAGATCCACGAGGATCAGGAAAAGGCCGCCGAGCCCGCCAAGGCGCTGGGCTTTGTCGCCGTTGCCGCCGGTTCGGGCGAGGCCGACATCCTCAAGTCCCTCGGCGTTGACGTGATCGTCTCGGGTGGCCAGACCATGAACCCCTCGACCGCCGATCTGCTGGGCGCCGTCGACCAGGTCAACGCGACCTCGGTCATCATCCTGCCCAACAACGGCAACATCCGCATGGCTGCCGAGGCCGCTGCCTCTGCCTGCACCGATAAGAAGGTCGCCGTCGTTCCCACCAAGACCGTTCCCCAGGCGTTCTCCGCGCTGTTCGCCGTCCTGCCCGATTCCGAGCTCGAGGACGCCGTCGCCGCCATGGTCGACGCCATCAGCGAGGTCCGCGATGGCGAGGTCACCCGCGCCGTGCGCGATTCCAGCGCCTCGGACGGCTCTCCGATTCACTCCGGTGACGTCATGGGCATCATCGCCGGTTCCATCGACGTGGTCGGCTCCGATGTGAAACAGGTCACCCTCGACTGCATCAACCGTATGCAGGAGGAAGAGGAAGGCGACGCGCTGACGATTCTGGCCGGCGAGGAGCTGTCCGACGAGGCCTTCCAGGAGATCGTCGACGCCATCGAGGAGGCTCAGCCCGACTTGGAGATTGATGCCCATCGTGGCGAGCAGCCGCTCTATCCCGTGATCTTCTCGATCGAGTAGGCATCTGAGCATGTCCGAGCTATGCTCCGTGCCGCGCGTCTCGGAGCGCTTTGCCCAGAGCAATGCGCTCGGCGAGGATATCGCGCGACTCAAATATGTTTCGGGTAAACGTGAGGAGGCCCTTCGCCGTCTGGGAATCCGGACGGTGGGGGACCTCCTTCTCCATATCCCGCATCGATATCTGGACTTTACCCGCTCATGGTCCATCGAGATGGCGCCCATCGGGACCGTGTGCACCATCGTTGCCACGGTCGACCGCATTGTTCAAAAGCAGCCTCGTCCGCGCATGCAGGTGACCGAGGTATCGCTCGTGGATGACACGGGTGTGCTGCAGGTCGCCTTTTTCCGCCAGCCCTGGATTGCCCAGCAGCTTAAGCGGGGTGACCGTCTGGCCGTGATGGGTAAGGTCGAGTTTGCCTACGGCTTTAAGCAGATGGCCTCGCCGCATTTTGAAAAGCTTGAGGATGGTCGTGCCGCGGGTACCATTTTGCCGGTCCACTACGTAAGTGATGGCGTAAGCCAGGCATGGATGCGTCGCATTGTGAGCGGTGCTCTTGAGCTCGTCGGCAATCCCTTTGATCCCATCCCGGCACCGCTGCGCGCAAAGCGCAAGCTCATGAGCAATGCCCGTGCGCTTCGTTCGATTCACTTTCCCTCGAGTATGGCCGAGTGCGACATTGCGCGCCGCCGTTTGGCCTATGAGGAATGCCTGTACCTGCAGCTCGCGCTTCGTCTGCGCAATGACGGCGGCTTGGTCGAGGTGGTTCCCTACGCCCACACCGCGGGTGAGCACCTTGTTGCTCTTAGGCAGGCCCTGCTGTTTTCGCTGAGCGACGAGCAGGAGGCTGCATTCCAGGATATTTTGCACGATATGTGCGATGATACGCGCGTCATGAACCGTCTGCTGCTGGGCGATGTCGGTACCGGCAAGACGGCCGTTGCCGCCTGTGCGTTGGCCGTAGCCGTCGATAGCGGCACCCAGGCCTGCGTCATGGCGCCTACGGGCGTGCTGGCTCGTCAGTATGCCGATAAGACCGGCCCTTTGCTCTCTCAGGCCGGCATGTCTTGGGCGCTCCTGACGGGCGCCACGCCGGCGGCGGAGCGCGAGCTCATCCATTCGCAGCTGGAATCGGGCGAGCTTGACGTGCTCTTTGGTACGCATGCCGTGCTTTCCGAAGACGTGAATTTTAAGCACTTGTCGCTCGTGGTCATCGACGAACAACACCGCTTTGGCGTGGGCCAGCGCAATGCCTTGCGCGCGAAGGGTCCCGGCGCGGACCTGCTCGTCATGACGGCGACGCCCATCCCGCGCACGCTGGCGCTCTCGGTCTACGGCGACCTGGACACGAGCATCATTCGCCATCGTCCCGTCCCGGGTGCCGGCGTGACGACGCGCGTCCTTACCGAGTCGAGCCGCGACCTGGCCTATGGTGCCATCCGTGAGGCACACGAGAAGGGCCAGCAGGCCTACGTGATCTGTCCGCTTGTGGAGCCGAGTGACTCGGCCGACGAGCTCGAGGATGTGCCCGGTATCGCCCGTGACGACGAGGGCCGCGTGACCGTCCCCGTGCCGCTGCACGATACGGCAACCGAGCTCGACCGCCTGCGCCTGGCGCTGCCGGGTCTTACTGTCGAGCGCCTCCACGGCCGCATGCGGGCGGGGGAGAAGGATCGCGTGATCGACGCCTTTAAACGCGGCGAGATTGACGTGCTCGTCTCGACCACCGTGGTCGAGGTGGGCGTCGACGTGCCCAATGCCACCGTGATGGTCATCGAGAACGGTGAGCGCTTTGGTTTGGCCGCCCTGCATCAGCTTCGTGGACGTGTGGGCCGTGGTACCGTGGCGGGCACATGCCTGGTCATGACGCACTCCAAGGGCAACGGTGGTACATCGGCGGCACAAGATCGCCTGCAGTCGCTCGAGAAGACCGCAGATGGCTTTACGCTTGCACAGATGGACCTGCGACTTCGCCACGAGGGCGAAATCTTGGGTTACCGTCAGCATGGTGGCGTGACCCTGCGTTTTGTCGACCTTGATGCCGATGAGGAGCTCATCGAGTGGGCGCATTTGGACGCGGTCGAGCTCTTGCGGTATGCTAGTAATCTTGACTCTGTGGCGACGCGTCCCCTGCGCGATGCGGTCGCCAAGCGATATCGACATATTTTTAAGGAGGTCAGCGGAGGATGAGAATCATCGGCGGTGAATGGCGCGGTCGCAAGATCGAAGAACCGCGCGGTCGCGATGTTACGCGTCCGACGACCGACCGCGTGCGCGAGGCGTGTGCATCCATGGTCCTATCGGCCTTCGGCTTTGATTTGGACGAGGTTCGCGTACTGGATGCCTTTGGCGGCTCCGGTGCCCTAGGCATCGAGATGCTCTCGCGGGGCGCCCGTTCGCTCACGACGTTCGAGATCGATCGCAATGCCGCGAGGCTCATAACCAAGAATATCGAGTCGCTCTGTCGCGATCGCGCGCGTTGGCGTGTGGTGACGGGCGATGTCCTTGCGAGCGCTTCGCGCGGCCGCGTGCCGGGCGGCCCCTTCGATCTGGTCTTGCTCGACCCGCCCTATGCTTTTGGTGCCAAGCCGGTCGATGAGCTGCTGCAGAACCTGGCCCAGCAGGGTCTGCTCACCCCGGGCGCCTATGCTCTGTTTGAGCATGCTGCCGCCGACGCGGGTGCACATCCTGCCGGCTTTGTAACCGTGCGTGAGAAACGCTATGGCATCACCTCGGTCGATCTGCTCCGTTGGGTCGGCGAGGGCGAGGATGACGACATCGCCACCGATGCCGATGACAGCGACGGCACGACGTTTCAGGAGGATGCCCATGAGTGACACCATTAACCGCGTCATCGTTCCGGGTACCTTCGATCCCATCACGTTTGGCCATATCGACGTCATCCGCCGCGCCCGCCGCATTTTTCCCAGTGTGATCGTGGCCGTTGCCGAGTCGCAGGGCAAAAACGGCGTGGGCACCACGTTTACGCTCGATGAACGCGTGGCGCTGGCCCGTGAGGCACTCGGTGATATCGATGGCGTCGAGGTCCTGCCCTTTACCGGACTGCTCGTCGACTTTGCTCGCGAGCAGGGTGCCGGTGCCGTGGTCAAGGGCCTACGCGCCATGACCGACTTTGAGTATGAGCTGCAGCAAGCCGACCTCAACTACCGCTTGGATAACGAGCTGGAGTCCATCTTTGTCATGAGTGCTCCGCAGTATGGCTACATCTCGAGCTCGGTTGTACGCCAGATCGCCTCGCTCGGTAGTGATGTTTCGACGTTTGTGCCGGCTAATGTGGTCGAGGCGCTTAAACATCGCTTTTCGTGACGTTTTTTATTGCCAGGTGGCATGTGGTAAACTAGCACGATGATATGTTACCTATGAAAGGAGACCGGATGCCGGGCGAGAATTTTCCTGGCGATAGGATCGTCAGCTTGGTCGATGAGCTCGAAGGGCTGATCGAGGAAGCCAAGCCGCCTTTCGGCAAGAACGCTCAGTTCAAGGTCATCGACGCCGACGTGTTCTTCAACATCCTCGACGAGATCCGCATGAGCTATCCCGAGGAGTGGCAGAAGTCCCGCCGTATCCTTAAGGAGCGCGAGGAGCTTATGGCTTCCGCCGCCGCTCAGGCCGATTCCATCATCGCCGACGCTCAGCAGCAGGCCCTCACCATTGCCGGTGAGCAGGAGATCGTCCGCCTTGCGCAGCAGCAGGCCGACGACATCCGCGATCGTGCCCAGCAGTACGAGCGCGAGACGCGTTATGCTGCCGAGGACTACGCAGAGCAGGTCTTTACGCACCTGGAGGAGAACCTCAAGAGCCTGACCGGCACCGTTACCCGTTGCCGTCAGCAGCTCAACGAGGGTGCCGCCCAGCAGAATGGTCAGTGGTAATGGCTGAGTTCCCGAGCGTTACCGTCGATCTTTCCGAGCAGCTCGAGTTTCCTGGAGATTCGTATCCGCTGACCGGTAAGGTCGATGTCGCCACCTACACGGTGGGCGAGAAGGAGTACCAGCTACAGGACGGCATCGACTACGACGTTGTCTTTACCAATGCCGGTACCGGTGTCTTGCTCACGGGCATGGTTCGCGCGCACGCCACCGGCGAGTGCGACCGTTGCCTGGAGCCCGCCTCGTTTGATATCGCCGGCGAGATCGAGGAGTTCTACCTCTTTGAGGAGCCCGAGGATCCCGAGGCCTACGAGGACGGCTACGAGCTCCTGGGTGAGGACCGTATCGTTGATCTGGGTGAGCCTATCAATGACGCGGTCGTTATGGACACGCCGTTTGTGGTGCTCTGCAAGCCCGATTGCCGTGGTCTGTGCCCCACATGCGGTTGCAATCTCAACGTCGAGCAATGCGATTGCGCCGCCCAGGCAGAGGCAGAATGGGCCGCTGCCACGGAAAATCCATTTGCAGCATTGAAGAATCTCAAGCTTGATGAGTAAAACTGTGGTAGTATCGCTACTTGCGCGTAATCGCCACACTGGATAGTTCATAAGGAAGGTCACTATGCCCGTACCTAAACAAAAGCAGGGTCGTATCCGCACTCACACCCGTCGTTCCGCCAACATGAAGATCTCGGCTGCGGCTCAGTCCACGTGCCCCCGTTGCGGTGCTGTCAAGCTCCCGCATCACGTGTGCCCCAGCTGCGGTTTCTACAAGGACCGCGAGGTTATCGTTACCGAGTAACGGTATACTCTGGATGCGATGCCGTTCCAAATGGAACCACAATGGCCGGCTCAATGAGTCGGCCATTTTTGTATAAGGAGCATTTATATGAGTAACGTTCGCGTTTGTGTAGACGTTGTGGGCGGAGACGAGAAACCTCAGGTTGTTCTCGATGGTATCGAGGCTGCGCTTGCCGCCGATCCCGATATCGAGGTCTTGGCAGCTGGCTCCGCCGAAATCGTCAATCCCTTTGCCGCCTCCCATGCGCGCGTCGAGGCCCTGGAGGCACCCGACGTTATCGCCATGGATGACGATCCCATTCGCGCCGTGATGACCAAGCGTAAGTCGTCGATCGTGCTTTCTTGCCGCGCCATTAAGAAGGGCAACGCGGATGCGTTCTTCTCCGCCGGCTCCACCGGTGCCATGACCGCCGCCGCCACCGCCTATGTGACGCCGTTTAGGTATCAGGCCGAAGGCAAGAAGCAGCCGGTGCGCCCCTGTCTGACCAATGCGCTGCCCAATCGCGCCGGCGGTCTGACGGTGCTGTGCGACATGGGTGCCAACCCCGATGTGGAGGTCGATGACATGGTGCGTTTTGCCCAGATGGGTAGCGCCTATGCCCGCGTCGTCCTGGGCATCGAGCATCCTCGCGTGGGCCTGCTTGCCAACGGCACCGAGGATGAGAAGGGCTCCAACTTTACCAAGGCCTGTTTCCCTGCTATGAAGGCCGCCGTTCCCGGCTTTGTTGGTAACTGCGAGGGCACCGACCTCACCTCAGGTAACTTCGATGTCGTCGTTGCCGATGGCATGTCGGGTAATATCGCTCTCAAAGCTACCGAGGGCGCTGCCAAGTTTTTGCTGCAGGAGCTCAAGGGCGCCTTTATGGCCTCGCTCGGCACCAAGATCGCCGCGCTGCTCATCAAAAAGCAGATGCGCGAGATTAAGGCCAAGCTCTCTGGCGATGCCAAGGGCGGCGCCATCCTGCTGGGCCTGCGTGGTGTTGTCTTGATCGGCCACGGCGCCACGTCGGTCGAGGCCGTCAAAAACGGCACGCTCGCCGCGGCTGAGGCCGTACGTGCCGGACTGGTCGAGAACGTCGCCAACTCCATGGACGGCATCGTTTTATAACAGCGGCGTTATGCGCCTCGGGGCGTGCGTCGTGGGGTAGAATCAGAACCGTGTCTTGGTACCGCCCGGGCGGTACCATTCTTTTGGTATTCATGCACTATGAGAGGAAGCGCTATGGACCGCTCCGAAATCTTCGACAAGATCGCCGAGGTCACTGCTGACGTTCTGGGCGTCGATGTTGCCGAAATTAGCGATGAGACCACCTTTGACGACCTCGATGCCAACTCGCTCGAGCGCCTGCAGCTGGTTACGGCTATCGAGGACGAGTTCGACCTCGAGATCGATGATGAGACCCTGCTCTCGCTCAACTCTGTCGCCGACGCCGTCGACGCTATCGAAGCTGCCAAGGAGGCCTAAGTCTTGGCTTTATCCGAACGACTTACGAGCGCCCAGGAGATTCTGGGCCATGAGTTCAATGACAAGGTGCTGCTGCGCGCAGCCCTCACGCATCCTTCGGCCGTCGAAGGCCAGCCAGTCTCGGCAAGCTACGAGCGCTTGGAGTTTTTGGGCGATTCCATTTTGGGTGCCGTCGTCGCCCGCTCGCTCTTTGAGTCCTATCCCGAGTTTGACGAGGGCAAGCTCACCCGCTTGAAGGTGTCGCTCGTCTCGGGCGCCACGTTGTCTGAAGTGTCCCACGAGCTGGGTATCGACGACATCATCATCTTTGGTGCCTCCGAGACCGGTACGGGCGCACGCGGCCTGCATTCGGCGCTCGAGAACGTCTATGAGTCGCTCGTGGGCGCGCTGTACCTGGATGCTGGTTGGGATGCCGCGGCGGAGTTTATTCACCGCACGCTTAAGCCGCACCTGGCTACCGAGCGTGCCGAACACCCTGCGAACCCCAAGTCGTTTTTGCAGGAGTGCGTGCAGGCCGACGGCCACGAGCCTCCGGCGTATAAGCTGATCGGATCCGAGGGTCCGGCGCATGCGCCCACCTTTACCGCCGTGGTGTTGATCGATGGCATTCGTCAGGGTCGCGGCACCGGTTCCTCTAAGAAGGAAGCCGAGGGAGCCGCCGCGCTCGAGGCGCTCGACCGTATGGGTTACACCACCAATGGCGTGATTCTCAACAAGAAGCCTGTTTAAGCGAGGAACCGTGTATCTCAAGTCCCTCACGCTCAAAGGGTTCAAGTCGTTTGCCGACCGCGCCCATATGTCATTTGAGCCGGGCCTGACCGTAATCGTCGGTCCCAACGGCTCGGGAAAATCGAACATCTCCGACTCGATTCTGTGGGTCCTGGGCGAGCAGAGCGCCAAGCAGCTGCGCGGTCAGGCCATGGAGGATGTCATCTTCTCGGGCTCGTCGGCGCGCAAGCCGGTGGGTGTGGCCGAGGTCACGTTGGTGCTCGATAACTCGGACCATATGCTGCCTGTCGACTTTGACGAAGTCGCCATCACCCGTCGCATGTATCGCTCGGGCGAGAGCGAGTACCTCATTAACTCGAGTCCGTGCCGCTTGATGGACATTCAGGACATCCTGCACGATTCGGGCCTGGGCAAGGATACGCATTCCATCATCAGTCAGGGCAAGCTCGACGCCATTTTGCAGAGCCGCCCCGAGGAGCGCCGCGCCCTCATCGAGGAAGCCGCCGGTATCTCCAAGCACAAGCGTCGCAAGGAGCGTGCGCTTAAAAAGATCAAGTCGATGGACGAGCACCTGACCCGTGCCCGCGACATCAATAAGGAAATCGCCCGCCAGCTGCGTCCGCTGGAGCGTCAGGTCGATCGCGCGCGCAAGTACAAGGAGCTGTCCTCGCGCGCAAACGAGCTTACGCAGATGCTGGCCGTTGACGAGCTGCGTTCCCTGCAGTCGCAGTGGAACGATCTGGAGAGCCGCTCCAAAGAGGGCGCGGCCGAGCTTGAGCTAGCGCAGTACCGCTTGGGCGAGAAAGAGCGTGAGCTCGAGAAGCTTCAGGTCATGCTCGAGGAAAAAGGCCTGTTTGTGGGCGATCTGGGCGAGCAACGCCGTCATATGCAAGACGTGGTCGGCCGCATTAACTCAGACATGCGCCTGCTCGAGGAAAAGGGTCACAACATGGTGTCGCGCCTGTCCGACATGCGCGGACAGATCTCGGGCTCCGAGCATCAGCGCCGTCGCGTGGTCGAGGAACTCGAGGATGCGCGCGCCCAGCTCGAGGAAGTGACCGGCGCGCATATGCAGGCCCAGGAGGACGTTAACGCCGCCGGACCTGCCGCCGCTGCTCTCCACGAGCGTCGCGTGGCGCTCGACAATCAGATTTCGCAGCTCACACGTGAGCAGCGCGATGTGCAGCGCGTTGCCGATAACGCCGCGCTCGAGCTTGCCAAGGTGAAGGACTCGCTGAGCAACGCCGAGGTCGAGGACAACATGTACGCCTCGCGCCTGGAGCAGATTGACGAGCAGCTCGAGGAGGTTACGGCCTCGCTCGAGAGCCGTCGCGACCGCGCTGAGGAGCTCGAAGGCGCACTCGATCAGGCTCGTCAAGCCCAGGTCGATGCTCGCGAGACCACCGAGGTCGCCCGCGCTGCCCTTAAGGACCTGCGTGCCCGCGAGAGCGAGGCGCGCAACAAGCTGTCCGAGGTGCGCTCGGAGCTTGCCAGCCAAAAGAAACTCGATGCCCGTATGGCCGACAGCTCGCCGCTCGTGAGCCGACTGGTGGGGGCGTTGGGCGATGACATAACGGGTCGCCTGGGTGATGTGCTCGAAGCCCCGCGCGAACTCGAAGGCCTGGTGGAGCAGCTGCTTGCCGGCGATATCGATGCCCTGTTGTTTGATGACGCTGATGCGCTCGAGCGCGCCGGGCGTGCCGCCCTGGACCAGAAGAAGGCCTCGGGCGAGGCACTGCTGGTGGCGCGCGGCGTGAGCGGCGGTGCAGCTGCCAAGGGCGCTGCCGGCTCTCGTCTGGTCGATCGTCTGTCTGTGCGCGCCGGTTATGGTCCGATTGTCGAGGCGCTGCTCGGCGGCTATTACGTGGTCGATGACTTGGCCACCGCGCTGACTGCGCCTGTCGTTGACGGTGTGACCTACGTGACTCCCGATGGCGCCCGCGTGTGCTGCGGCGGCTTGGTGCGCGTGGGGCTCGATGCCGGCGAGGCTTCGGGTGCCTTGGAGCGCAAGCGCCGCATCCGTGAGCTCGAGGGCCTGGAGCCCGATCTGGCTGCTATCTTTGAGCATGTTTCGGACCAAGTCGTCGAGGCCAACGCCGCCGTCGAGGAGGCCCGTGCTGCCGAGGGCGATGCCGCCGGCGAGATTGCCCGCCTTGAGGGTGAGCGTCGCTCGCTACTGTCCGAGATCGGCCGCCTTGAGCAAAGCGCCAACAACGCCGAGGTCGAGCGCGTGCGCATTTCCAAGCGCCGTGAGCAGGCCGCCGAGGCCGTCCGTGCCGCTCGTCCACGCGTGGATGAACTTACTCGCTCGCGTGACGAAGCTCGTGCGCAGGCGAGTGACTTGGGCTTGCAGATTGCCGAGGCCAACGATGAGCTCGACCGTGTGCGCCGCGATGACTCCGAGGCCGCCGGTAAGCTCGCCGATGCCAAGGTACGTCTGGCCCAGACGAGCGAGCGCCTGCGTTCGCTGAAGGGCCGCGTTCCCGATCTGGAGCATCGTCTGGAGGGTATCGACCGCCGTATCCGCGGAACGCGCCAGGCTTCGCGCTCGCTTGAGCTGCTGCGACTGCGCGTCGATCCCATGCACGAGCGCTACTCGGCCCTGCTGGAGCGCGCCTCGGACTGGGCCGCACGCCTTCGTGACCAAGCTTCGCTCGAGGAGGCGGACTCCGCCTCGCTCAAGAAGACCATCGAGGACGCCAAGGCCGAAGTCGCTCGCGCCAAAGATAAGGTTGATACCGCCGCCGCGACGCAAAACGAGTTCAAGGTCGCACGCGGTAAGCTCGAGGTGCAGGTGGAGGCGGCCATCAAGGCCATCACCGCCGACGGCACCACGGTGCTCGAGGAAGCGCTCATGCTTCCCGCGCCCACCGACCGTGACGCTGCCGAGCGCGAGCTCAACCAGCTCGTGCGCCAAATCAACAACCTGGGTCCGGTGAATCAGGTTGCCATGGAAGAGTACGAGCAGCTCAAGCGTCGCGCCGATTACATCGAGGAACAGCTGGCCGATCTGGAGAGCGCACGCAAGGCGCTCACCAAAATCACCGTGGCTATCGACCGCAAGATGCGCAAGGCGTTCCTGGTAACATTCGAGAAGGTCGATGCGAACTTCAGAGAGATCTTCGCCATGCTCTTCCCGGGAGGCCAGGCTCATCTGGAGATGACCGACCCAGAGCATCCGGCCGAGACGGGAATCGAGGTCGTGGCGCAGCCGCGCGGCAAACGCATCACCAAGATGATGCTCATGTCGGGCGGCGAGAAGAGCCTGACGGCGCTCGCCCTGCTTTTTGCCGTGTACCGCACGCGCACGGTGCCGTTCTACGTACTGGACGAGGTCGAGGCGGCGCTCGACGACGCCAACTTGTCCAAGCTCATCGGCGCGCTGGACGTGTTGCGTTCTGATACGCAGCTCTTGGTCATTTCGCATCAGCGCCGTACTATGGAGGACGCTGACGTTCTCTACGGCGTCTCGATGCAAGCTGACGGCGTCAGTCGCGTCGTCTCGCAAAAACTCGATCGCGAAACCGGAAAGGTCGTGAATGCGTAATGGGATTCTTTGATGCTCTCTCGCGCGGACTTGAGCGCAGCCGCGAGGCCCTCAACGAGGTCTTCTACTTTGGCGGCGAGGTCGACGAAGATTTTTGGGAGGACCTAGAGGACACGCTCGTCATGGGTGACATGGGTGCCGAGGTCGCCATCCAGGTTTCTGATGACCTGCGCGATGCCGCGGCCAAGAAGAACCTCAAGACAGCCCCACAGCTCCGTCGTGCCCTGGCTGAGCAGCTCGAGCAGCACTTTGTGCCCATTGAGCGCGATCCGTTCGCCGATACGCCGAGTTGCGTGCTGTTTGTGGGCATCAACGGCGCCGGCAAGACCACGACGGTCGGCAAGATCGCGAGCGCCATGGCAGCTCGCGGCAAGAACGTCGTAATCGGTTCGGCCGATACCTTCCGCGCCGCCGCCATCGAACAGCTCGATGTATGGGGCCAGCGCGCCGGCGTTCCCGTCATCAAGCGCGACCGCGGCTCCGATCCGGCGAGCGTGTGCTACGACGTGCTCGACGAGGCCGACAAGCGCGGCAGCGACCTGGTGCTTATCGATACCGCCGGTCGTCTGCACACGAGTCCCGAGCTCATGCGCGAGCTTGCCAAGGTGGTCAACGTGACCCGTAAGCGCGCTGGTCAAATGGCCGCCGGCCCCATGCCCGTCTATGTCGTGCTCGTAATCGATGCCGCGACAGGCCAAAACGGCCTCAACCAGGCGCTTGAGTTTAACGAGGCGCTGGGCCTGGACGGTATTATCATGACAAAGCTCGACGGCACGGCAAAGGGCGGTATCGCCATGGCCGTGGCCGAGAAGCTCAAGCTTCCCATCCTGCGCATCGGCGTGGGCGAGCAGGTCGATGACCTGCAGGAGTTCAATGCCAAAGATTTCTGCCGCGCCCTGGTGGGCGAGTCCAACTAAGGAGTGACTAGTGTTTGATTCTCTGAGCGATCGCCTCAACGACACATTTGACCGTCTGCGCGGCAAGGGTAAGCTGACCGAGGCCGATATCACCTCGGCCATGCGCGACATCCGCATGGCGCTACTCGAGGCCGACGTCAACTTCAAGGTCGTTAAGGAGTTTGTCGCCAAGACCAAGGAGCGCTGCATGACCGCCGAGGTCATGGAGTCGCTGTCGCCGGCGCAAAACGTCGTCAAGATCGTGCTCGACGAGCTCACCGAGATGCTCGGTTCCACCGAGAGCAAGCTCGTCTTTAGCAACCGCATCCCCAACGTCATCATGCTCGTGGGCCTGCAGGGCTCCGGTAAGACTACGGCAGCCGTAAAGCTGGCCTACCTGCTCAAGAAGCAGGGTCGCTCGCCGCTGCTCGCCGCGTGCGACGTCTACCGCCCCGCCGCTGCCGACCAGCTGGCAACGCTCGGCGGCGAGATCGGCGTGCCGGTCTTCCGCGGTGACGGCGCGCACCCGGTCGATATCGCCAAGGGCGCCATCCAGGAGGCCGTCGACCACCTGCGCGACGTGGTCATCGTCGATACCGCCGGTCGCCTGCAGATCGACGAGCAGATGATGCAGGAGGCCGTGGATATCAAGAAGGCCGTCAAGCCCGATCAGGTGCTGATGGTCGTCGATGCCATGACTGGCCAGGATATCGTCAACGTCGTCTCGACGTTTGCCGAGCGCACCGACTTTGACGGCGTGATCATCTCCAAGCTCGATGGTGACGCCCGTGGCGGCGGCGCGCTTTCGGTGCGCCAGGTGACCGGCAAGCCCATCAAGTTTGTTAGCATGGGCGAGAAGCCCGATTCGCTGGAGCCGTTCTACCCCGACCGCATGGCCAAGCGCATCTTGGGCATGGGCGACGTCGTCGGCATCATCGAGAAGGCCCAGGAGGCGGCTGACGCCAAGCAGCTCGAGGCTGCCGAGCGCATGCTGCGTGAGGGCTTCACCATGAACGACATGCTCGAGCAGATGAAGGCCGTCAAGAAGATGGGCGGCATGAAGGGCATCCTGGGCATGCTCCCCGGCGGCCAGCGTGCGCTCAACCAGATGGGCGGCAACCTGGACGAGGGCATCTTCGACAAGAACGAGGCCATCATCATGTCGATGACCAAGGAGGAGCGCCTGCGTCCTTCCATTATCAACGGCCAGCGTCGCGCCCGCATCGCCAAGGGCGCCGGCGTGACCCCCACCGAGGTCAACAGCCTTATGAAGCAGTGGGGCGAGATGAATAAGATGATGGGCCGCATGCGCACAATGGCCAATCAGGCGCAGGCCGGCGGCAAGAAGGGTAAGAAGGGCAAAAAGGGCAAAAAGATGCGCATGCCCAATATTCCCGGTCTGGATGCCATGGGCCTGGGCGGTATGGGTGGCCTAGGAACGGGCGGCCCCAAGTCCGATATGGACCTGCTGCGCCAGATGGAAGCGCAGATGCGCAATAAGAAGTAACGACCAGTTGAGTCGTGTATGGCGAAGGCCGCCTGGATGGTGTTCCAGGCGGCCTTCGCCGTTGTTGCGTAGTTTGTTGTGTGCGTGGCGTGTGTCGGCACCGAGGCGCTTGCCGTTAGTGGCAGCCGCAGCCCTCGTGGCCTTCGTGGTCGTGATGGCCATGGCAACCGCAGGATTCGCCATGCTCGTGGGTGTGTTCGTGGTCGTGTCCGTGGCAGTCGCAGTTGGCTTCGCCGGTCTGCGCGAGCGTGCCCGCGATGAGGGCTTCGACGCAAGCGTCGCAGCTGCCCTGGGCACCTGCGTATACCGTGATGCCGGCTTGGGCAAGCGCGTTGATGGCGCCACCGCCGATGCCGCCGCAGATGAGCGTGTCCACACCGCCGTTGGCGAGCAGGCCCGCCAGGGCGCCGTGGCCGGTGCCGCCGGTGCCCACGACCTGCTCGTTGAGCACCTTGCCGTCCTGAATGTCGTAGATCTTGAACTGCTCGCTGCGGCCAAAGTGCATAAAGATGTTGCCGTTGTCGTACGTCGTTGCCACCCTCATGGTGCCGACCTCCTTTGCTGGCCATGCGGCCGTCGTCGAGGCGATGGGGGAGTACGCGATATTGCCGCCCTCGATGACGAGCGCTCGTCCGTTGACCAGCGCATCGGCCACCTTGCGATGCGCGCGGCTGCAAATGGCCGCCACCGTTGCACGGGCGATGCCCATCTGCTGGGCGACCGCCTCTTGGTTGAGACCTTCCAGGTCGCACAGGCGCAGCACCTCAAGCTCGTCGACGGTCATGTCGATGGCATCACCGCTGGCCAGGCCATCGGGGGTGAAGCCGCGGTATTCGGGGATGATCCCGACGCGGCGCAGTTTTTCGCGTCTTCCTGCCATGCACACTCCTTATCTGACATATGTCAACAATAGGATAACGCGTTAGTCGTTGGGCGCAAGGCATTTCTGGCATATGTCAGAAAAAGGCTAAGATGCCTCGTTGCCGCTTGCGGAGCCGCGCTGCCGTGCATTGCGTGTGCCGGACTAAGTGTCCAATTCGACACTCGCGCGCCTGGGCTACAATAAATCTCGCTTATAGGCGACTGACAGGAGGGTCAATGAGCAAAGCTGATCAGCAGTTTGTAACCATGTGCCGCGATATCTTGGATCATGGCACCACCACCGAGGGCCAAAAGGTCCGTCCGGTGTGGGAGGACGGCACCCCTGCCTATACCATTAAAAACTTTGGTGTCACGGCGCGCTATGATCTGCGCGAGGAGTTCCCCGCGCTCACCCTGCGTCGTACGGCGCTTAAGTCTGCCATGGACGAGATTCTGTGGATCTATCAAAAGAAGTCCAATAACGTGCATGATCTCAACAGCCATATCTGGGATGAGTGGGCCGATGAGACCGGTTCCATCGGTAAAGCCTACGGCTATCAGATTGGTCAGAAGAGCCATTACGCCGAGGGCGACTTCGACCAGATGGACCGTGTGCTGTACGACCTTAAGCACACGCCGTATAGTCGCCGCATTATGACCAATACGTACGTGTTTAGCGATCTGTCCGAGATGCACCTTTATCCGTGCGCCTATAGCGTGACCTATAACGTGACGCAGCGTCCTCTGGACGACAAGCCGACGCTCAACATGATTCTCAATCAGCGCAGCCAGGACATTTTGGCCGCGAACAACTGGAACGTGTGCCAGTACGCCATTTTGCTGATGATGGTCGCGCAGTCGGTCGATATGATTCCCGGTGAGCTGCTGCACGTGATCGCCGACGCCCATATCTATGATCGTCATGTCGATATCGTCCGCGAGCTTATCGAGCGTCCGCAGTTTGCGGCACCCAAGGTAACGCTCAACCCCGATGTGCATGACTTCTATGCGTTTACGACCGATGACCTGATCGTCGAGGGCTATGAGCACGGCCCGCAGGTCAAGAACATTCCCATTGCGGTGTAGGTGGTGCTCATGACGTGTAAGCTATCTGCTATCGTCGCCGTGTGTGACGATTGGGGCATTGGGTGCGAGGGCGACATGGTGGTGTCCAATCGCGCCGATATGCGCCATTTTGTGGCCTGCACCAAGGGCTGCCCGGTTATCATGGGACGCAAGACCCTGCTGAGTTTTCCCGGCGGGCGTCCGCTCAAGAACCGCCGCAATATCGTGCTCACCCGCGACGAGAGCTTTGCCCCCGAGGGCGTCGACGTGGTGCATAGTATCGACGAGGCGCTCGCCGCGGTTGCCGATGAGCCCGTTGCCTGGGTGATCGGTGGCGGCGATGTCTATCGGCATTTTTTGCCGTATTGCGTCGAGGCCGAGGTCACGCATAACCACTGCGTCCATGTCGTGGATACGTACTTTCCCGATTTGGAAGCCGATCCTGCGTGGGAGATTGCGCAGCGTAGCGGGGTCGCGACGATTGCCGCCGGTGAGGGTGACGAGGGCGTCGATTATGAGTTCGTGACGTATCGTCGCATCGAGGCGTAAATCGTCTGGCGTGAACGGTATCATCGGGTTGATTGAATGCATGGGGCGGCGCTTAGCGTCGCCTCGTTTGGTATAGATGTGCTGTAAAGAAGGGTGCGGGCTGGCTGCTATGACTGATGCCGTTGAGGTTCTGCGAATTGATTCGCTCGAGGACGAGCGGCTCGATGCCTACGTGCGACTGACCGAGCGTGAGCTTCGCTGCGTGCTGGAGCCGCAGAAGGGCATTTTTATCGCTGAGAGTGCCAAGGTCATCGAGCGTGCGGTTCGCGCCGGATATGAGCCGGTGAGCTTTCTTCTGGGCGAGCGCTGGCTCGACCAGATGATGCCGCTGTTTGACCAGCTTGTCGTGCGCGAGGGAGCGGGTCCGGTTCCCGTGTTCGTGGCCTCCATGGAGCTCATGGAGCAGTTGACGGGCTTTAACGTGACGCGCGGCGCGCTGGCGGCGTTCCGTCGCCCGCGTCAGATTCCGGTTGATGAGTTCTTGGGTGGCGTCGTCGAGGCGGCGGGGGAGCGCCCGGTGCGCGTGTGCGTGCTCGAGGGTATTGTCGACCACACGAACGTGGGTGCGATTTTCCGCTCGGCCGCCGCGCTCAATGTCGACGGTATTTTGGTCAGTCCGACGTGCTGCGACCCGCTGTACCGTCGCTCGGCCCGCGTGAGCATGGGCACGGTGTTTCAGGTGCCGTGGACGCGTATTGGCAGCGAGGCTCGTGTGTGGCCGCACGATGGCCTGGCGGCACTGCACGAAGCCGGTTTTTCGTGCGCTGCGATGGCGCTGACGGACGACTCCGTTTCGCTGGACGATCCTGCGCTGCAGGAGGTTGATCGCCTGGCGATCTTTATGGGCACCGAGGGTGCCGGCCTGGGCGCCAAGACTATCGCGGGCTGCGACCGAGCCGTGCGCATTCCGATGGCGCACGGGGTCGATTCGCTCAACGTGGCCGCGGCGAGTGCCGTCGCCTTTTGGCAGCTGTGCCCGCACGTGAGCAACGAGTATCACTACCAGCCGGGGCTGTATCACTAGGCAGATAGTTTGCACCGGGCTCTGACTCGGGGTGTTTCGGTCGACGTCGGTCGGTGCTAAGCTGCTATTAGCTTAGGTCTTTAATTACTGTTTTGTCGGTTGACGTACGCTTTTGGGGAGGGCGTGTGGCTAAGAAATCTACGGCTATCGATGTAACGCAGGGTGTTATTTGGCAGCAGCTGCTTTCGCTGTGCGTTCCCATCTTTTTTAGTTCGTTTTTTCAGCAGGCCTACACGCTTATCGGTACCTATATCGTCGGTCAGTTTGGCGGCAAGCTCGCGCTAGGTGGCATTCAAGCTACGATGGTGCTCACCGAGCTCTGCATTGGTTTTTGCGTCGGTGTGGGTGCTGGCTGTGCCGTTATTACCGGTCAGTTTTTTGGCCAGCACGATGACGAGCGCCTGAGCCGATCGGTCCACACGGCCATGACGCTCGCGCTGGTGGGCGGTATCGCTTTCTCGATTCTTGGCATAGTGTTCGTTGAGCCCATGCTGGTGCTTATGAATACGCCGCATGAACTATTGGCCGAGGGCGTGGCCTATGCCCGTTGCTATTTTGCCGCCATGGTTGCGGCGCTGCTGCTCAATATGGGAACGGCATTGCTGCGCGCCGTGGGCGACACGCGCGGGCCCGCTGTGATCATCGCTTCCGGCTGCCTTGTTAATGCGGTGCTGGATGTCATCTTCGTTGCCGTACTTCATATGGAGGCTCTGGGCTGCGGCATCGCGGTGGCGCTGACCATTTGCTCCAATGCCACGATGATCGTGATTCGTATGATGCACGCACCGGGTGCGTGGCGGCTTTCACTGTCCAAACTCGGCATTGATCCTGGTATTTGTAAGAGCATGATTTCGTGTGGTCTGCCGCTTGGCTTTCAGTCTGCTGCGTATTCGATTTCCAACGTTTTGATTCAGGTGTCGGTCAACTCGTTTGGTGCCGATGTCACCACGGCTTGGGGTCTTTCGGGCCGCCTGGATGGCATTGTCTGGATGGTTACCGAGGCGCTTGGCGTGTCGATTACCACGTTCTCGGCACAGAACTTTGGCGCGCGCAACTACGAGCGCATGCGAAAGGGCTACCATACGTCGCTCGTGCTGTCGTTTATGCTCATTGGTGGCCTGTCTGCCGTGCTGCTGGTGTTCTCGGGTCCGTTGTCGCGCCTGTTTGTCGACGATGCTTCGATTTCGGCGTACACCACGACCATCCTCCATTTCATTGCGCCGTTCTATGCGATTTTCTCGATTATCGAGAACGCCTCGGGTTCCATCCGCGGCGCCGGCGTGAGCTTGCAGCCTATGATGCTCACCATCTTTGGCACCGTCGTGCTCAGGGTGATCTGGGTGTTTGCGATTATGCCGTTCGATCCGTCGCTTGAGCACCTGCTGCTGGTCTACCCCGTAACCTGGTTCATTACGGCCGCGATGTTCACCATCTACCACCACAGCGGCAACTGGCTAGGCCGCGCCACTGCCTAATGATCCCTTGGGGCGGAGGAAAATGGATCATTGCTCTCCGTCGTGATGTCGATGACCCGTTTTCCTCTGTCCCCTTCGGATCAATTAGTATTCGATGCCTTGGCGGGCTAGGAGGCCTTCGTCGAAGTAGTGTTTGACGGGGCGCATTTCGGTGACTAAGTCCGCGAGGTAGGCCAACGGCAGCAGCCCGCGGCCGGTGAGCACGAGCTCCGTGGTGGCGGGCTTTATCGCAATCAGTTCCTCGACATCCTCTCGCGCCCCAACGCAGCCGTCGTCTTGCCCTTGCCGTCGCCCGTATAGATTTGAACCTTGCCGACTTCCAGTGATGCCATCTCTGTCCTTTCGTGCCCGGCGTCGGTTTATCGTCGCTTGGGTTGGGTATTCTAGAAAGCATTATCAACCCCAGTAGATGGAGTTCAAGCAGATGGAGATGGATGACAACAAGCGTAGACGGAATATGATCCTCTACGTGCTCATCGCCTTCGTCGTCTACCTCGTGCTCTCGACCGTTCTGTTCCCTAACATCGGTCACACGCAGCAGATTACGAAGACCGATTACTCGACGTTTGTCAAAGCGCTCGATAAGAAGAGTGTCGACAAGGTCGAGTACAACACGGACGATTACTCGATTTATTACACCAAGAAGGGCGAGGACGAGAACATCGCCTATAAGACGACCGGTGTGCCGAACGATGCGGGCTTTACCGATCGCGTGCTTGAGTCTGGCGCTTCGCTGGAGTCGGTCGTTCCCGATAAGAGCTCGGGTTTGATGACCTACTACCTGCTCACACTCATTCTTCCCATGGCGATTTTCTTCCTCATTGGTTGGTGGCTCAACCGCCGCATGAAGAAGGCTATGGGCGATGACGGCCCGTCGATGAACTTTGGCGGTGGCGGTTTTGGCGGCGGCGGACTGGGTAAGTCCGGCGCGCGCGTGATCGCCTCCAAGGACGTGGGCGTGACCTTTAAGGACGTCGCCGGCCAGGAAGAGGCCAAGGAGTCCCTCAAGGAGGTCGTCGACTTTCTGGAGAAGCCGCAGCGCTACGAGGAGATTGGCGCCAAGCTGCCGCGCGGTGCTCTCCTTGTTGGCCCTCCGGGTACCGGTAAGACCCTGCTAGCCAAGGCTGTTGCCGGCGAGGCTGGTGTTCCGTTCTTTAGCATTTCGGGTTCTGAGTTCGTCGAGATGTTCGTCGGCCGTGGCGCCGCCAAGGTGCGTGACCTTTTTAAGCAGGCCAAGGAAAAGGCCCCGTGCATCGTGTTTATCGACGAGATCGATACCATCGGTAAGAAGCGCGATGGCGGCGGTTTTAGCGGCAACGACGAGCGTGAGCAGACGCTCAATCAGTTGCTGACCGAGATGGATGGCTTCGATAACCACAAGGGTATCGTTGTCCTTGCCGCAACCAATCGCCCCGACAGTCTCGATCCGGCGCTGCTGCGCCCCGGTCGTTTTGACCGCCGCATCCCCGTCGAGTTGCCCGATCTGACCGGCCGTAAGAACATTCTCGAGCTTCACGCCAAGAGTGTGAAGACCGAGCCGCCGATCGATCTGACCGCGATTGCCCGCGCCACGCCCGGTGCCTCGGGCGCCGACCTGGCCAATATCATCAACGAGGGCGCCCTGCGCGCCGTTCGCGAAGGTCGCAAGCGTGCAACCCAGGACGACTTCGAGGAGTCGGTGGAGGTCGTCATTGCCGGCCAACAGCGTAAGTCCACGGTGCTTTCCGACCACGAGAAGCAGGTCGTTTCCTACCATGAGATCGGCCATGCCATTGTTGCCGCTCGCCAGAAGGGCTCTGCGCCGGTCACGAAGATCACCATCGTTCCGCGCACGAGCGGTGCCCTGGGCTACACCATGCAGGTCGAGGAGGACGAGCGCTTCCTGACCACGCGCCAGGAGGTCCTGGATAAGCTCGCCGTCTACTGCGGTGGTCGCGCGGCCGAGGAGCTCATCTTTGGCGAGATGACGACCGGCGCCGCCAACGATATCGAGCAGGCCACCAAGCTCGCCCGTAATATGGTGACGCGCTTTGGTATGTCCGACGAGTTTGGCATGATGGCGCTCGGTACCGTGCAGAACGCGTATCTCAATCAGGACACGTCGCTCACCTGCGCCCCCGGTACGGCCGAGCGTGTGGACGCGATTGTCGCCAAGCTGATCGAGGATGCGCACGACCGCGCTTTGCAGATTCTGAAGGAGAACAAGTTTAAGCTCCACGAGCTGGCTCGTTATCTGTATAAGAAGGAGACCATCACGGGCGAGGAGTTCATGAACCTCCTCACGCGCGAGAATCCGCTGATGCCCAAGCAACAGTAATACTAGTTGCGCAGTGTCAATCGCCCCATTTGAGTGTCCATCTCAAATGGGGCGTTTTGCGTGGGGAGTGTTGTATATGAAGATCGTGGTGAGCGCCTGCTTGATGGGCGAGAGCTGCAAGTATAACGGGCTCGATAACTACCACCGCGCGTTGGTCGAGGCTTGCGAGCGCACGGGGACCGAGGTCCTCCTCGTGTGCCCCGAGGTCTTTGGCGGCCTGCCCACGCCGCGCAAGCCGTCCGAGATTGTGAACGGCGAGGTTCGTACCTGCGAGGGCATCTCGGTTGATCGCGAATTTCGCCTGGGTGCCCAACGTGCGCTCGATATGTGCGAGCAGGCGGGCGGCCCGTCCGAGATTGCTGCGTGCGTCTTGCAGGACCGCAGTCCCTCGTGCGGCGCGGGTCGCATCTACGACGGTACCTTTAGCGGTACGCTCACCGCGGGCAACGGCGTCTTCGTTGATCTGTTGCTGCGTCACGGCTATCGCGTTATACCAGCTAGCGAGTTCGACCCCAGCATGCTGGAGCAATAAAAAACCACCACAAGGGCACTGCTCCCTTGTGGTGGTTTTGGGCTAGGCCTAGAGCGTGTGGCCGTAGGCGTTGGCGGCCTTGATGGCGGCGGCGAACTTTTCGTCGGTGAAGGGCTCCGGGTTGCCTTGCTTCCACTCGTTGGTGGCGTGTGCGTATTCGCACAGGGCAGGGATATCGGTCTCGGAAAGCCCGACCTGCTCAAGCGTTACGGGCAGCCCCATCTGCTTGTTGAAGTCAGCATAGCGCTTAAGGTTCTCGGTGTCGCCCGTGTAGGCGAACAACACCAGCACGCCCAGGCTTACGACTTCGCCGTGCAGGTAGGTGCCCTCACGCGGAATGCTGCAGGTGGCGTTGTAGAACGCGTGCGCCACGCTCGAGTTGTAGTAGTAATCGTTCTGGTTGGTCAGGTTCGAGACATAGCCCGTGTTGACCACGATGTCGAGCGCGATCTGCTTGACGGCCTCGCTCGACAGATTCTGACGAACGTCCTCAAGACCCTGAACACCATAGGTAAACAGCGGCTCGGAACAGGTGTGGGCAAGAGCCAGGCCAAGGCCGGCGGTGTGCTCCAGGTCGCCGGCGCTCGTGGCGTACTCGACTTCGGGCTGCTTGGACAGGGCGTCGCCCACGCCGGCCCAGAAGTACTCCGCCGGAGCCTCGGCGATGATCTTGGGATTGATGAAGATGTGCGCCGGTCGGTTGGGGTACGAATAGCCCTCGAGCGATCCATCGTCGTTGTAGACGACGGCAATGGCGGTCGCGGCGGAACAGTTAGAGCAAATCGTCGGCACCGTAAAGACAATCTTCTTGAGCTCGATGGCTGCGGTCTTCACGGTGTCGAGTGCCTTGCCGCCGCCACAGGCGATAAGCACGTCTGCCTGCTGGCAAGCGGGGGAGTTCACGACCTTGGCGATATTGGCGCGCGTACTGTTTGTGCCGTAGACGCGCGTCTCCAGAATCTCGACGTCGGTACCTTCAAGCGCCGCCTCGATGCCCGGCAGCGCCGCAGCTAGGGCTCGCTTGCCACCAATGATGGCGACTTTCTTCGCGCCGTACTCCGCCAGTGCGGCGGGCAGCTCGGTAAAGCAATCCTCGCCGACGGTGTAGTCGCTCATTCCGATTGTGCGCATGGCAGCCTTCTTTCGTTAGTTAAAGTGCTTTCAGGTATTTTGCTCCTAGAGAAGGCTAACGACCACGAGAAATTTCTTACGTATGAAACCAGTGTTGAGGGTTTTTCGCCGGCGCGGAACGTGCTAGCATACTCCGCATAAGCGTTGATGGGGACGAGTAGTCGGCCGTCCGCATGCCACAGAGAGCGGGGAGCGCTGAGAACCCGTGCATGCGACCGATGAAAATCACCCCGGAGCTGCGGTCCCAACGGACGTGCCGCGCAGGCACGTCTTAGTAGATATCGCCGAGATGGTCGTCGATACAGGCCAGCCGAGTAACGGATGCGAGCGCGCGAATACGCGGGCGAGGGCATCTAAGCTGGGTGGTTAAACGAAGAGCTTTTGCGGGCATACAGCCCGTTTTTGTGGCGCTTCGTCCCAGCTTGTAGGGACGGGCGCTTTTTTGGTGCCCAACGGGCGTGCGCGCCCACGACATGAAAGGGGTACCGTGGCAAACGAGTACAAGCAGACGATGAATCTGCCCAAAACCGGTTTTCCCATGCGTGCCGGTCTTTCCAAGTCCGAGCCCAAGCGACTCAAGGACTGGCAGGACAACAAGGTCTACGAGCAGGTTCTGAAGAAGAACGAGGGTCACAAGAAGTTCGTGCTGCACGACGGCCCTCCGTACGCCAACGGCCCGATCCACATCGGCCACGCCATGAACAAGATCTCCAAGGACATGATCAACCGCTACTGGATGATGCAGGGCTATGAGGTTCCCTATGTCCCCGGTTGGGACTGCCATGGCCAGCCGATCGAGCATAAAGTCGAGGAGAAGCTCGGCACCGAGAAGTTCAACCAGACCTCCACGGCTAAGATCCGCGAGCTTTGCAACAAGTTCGCTGTCGAGAACATCGAGCTGCAGAAGGCCGGCTTCCGTCGCCTGGGCGTGCTCGGCGATTGGGACAACCCCTATCTGACGCTCTATCACCAGCATGACGCCGCCGACATCGAGGTTTTCAAGGCCATGTTCGACAAGGGCATGATCTATCGCGGCCACAAGCCGGTTCACTGGTGCAAGCACTGCCACACCGCACTTGCTGAGGCCGAGATTGAGTACTCCGACGAGACGAGCCCGTCCATCTTCGTGCGCTTTGAGATGACCTCCAAGCCCGCCGGCCTCGAGAACTTCGACGGCCCGGTTGACTTTATCATCTGGACGACCACGCCGTGGACCATCCCCTCCGACCAGGCAGTTTCCCTCAAGCCCGGCGCCGCCTATGTCGCCGTTGAGCACGAGGGTCGTGCCGAGGTCATGCTCGAGGACCTGGCTCCCAAGTGCTGCGAGGAGTTTGGTTGGGAGTACACCCCGGTTATGGTCGACGGTAAGCCCTATGTGGTTCCCGCCGAGACCTTCCACCACATCCACTACAAGCAGCCGATCTTTGACGGTGTTGAGGGCGTGGCGCTGCTGGCCGATTACGTCGGTGTCGATGACGGTACCGGTATCGTCCACAACTCGCCCGGCCACGGCGTCGACGACTACTTTGCCTGCCTCAAGGAGGGCATTACCGACATCTGCATGCCGGTCGATGATGACGGCAAGTTCTACACCGGCGAGGAGTTTGGCACCGGTGGTCCCTTCAGCGGCATGGATACCGATGAGGCCAACCCGCACATCATCGAGTTCCTGCGCGAGCGCGGCACCCTGGTCCTCGAGAAGAAGATCACGCACAGCTATCCGCACTGCTGGCGCTGCAAACACCCGGTGCTCTTCCGTGCTACTGACCAGTGGTTTGTCTCGATGGACAAGACCGGCTTGCGTGAGCAGGCTGGCAAGGAGGTTCGCGAGAACGTCAAGTGGTATCCGGCTCACGCCGCCAACCGCATCGGCGCCATGGTCGAGCAGCGTCCCGACTGGTGCATTAGCCGTCAGCGCAACTGGGGTGTGCCTATCCCCAGCTACACCTGCGCCGACTGCGGCGAGAAGGTCATGAACGACGCTACGCTCGACGCCGTCATCAAGCTCTTCCACGAGAAGGGCTCTGACGCCTGGTTCACCGACGCTCCCGAGAGCTACCTGGGCGAGGCCTGCGTCTGCCCCAAGTGCGGCGGTCATCACCTCAAGGCCGATAAGGACATCCTCGACGTGTGGTGGGATTCCGGCGTGTCTTGGAAGGCCGTCTGCGAGTATCGCCCTGAGCTTGAGTACCCGGCGGACGTGTATCTTGAGGGCTCCGACCAGCACCGCGGTTGGTTCCAGAGCTCGCTGCTCACCTCGGTGGGTGCCAACGGCCATGCTCCGTACAAGGCGGTCGTCTCGCAGGGCTTCACACTCGATGGTCAGGGCCGCAAGATGTCCAAGTCGCTCGGCAATGTTATCGACCCCAATAAGGTCTGCGACGAGATGGGCGCTGATATCATCCGTCTGTGGGTTGCCTCCGTCGACACCAGCTCTGACGTCTCCATCGACCACGAGATTCTCGCCCGTACGTCCGATGCCTACCGTCGTTTCCGCAACACGCTGCGCTTCCTGCTCTCCGAGCTCGAGGGTCAGTTTGAGCCCGAGACCGACGGCGTCGCCTTTGCCGACCTGCTGCCGCTCGACAAGCTCATGGTTGCCCGCCTGACTCAGGTTCAGGCCGAGGTCGACGACGCTTACTCTTGCTACGAGTTCCCGCGCGCTTACCGTGCGCTTTATGACTTCGTGGTTACCGAGCTTTCCAACGTGTACCTCGACGCCCTGAAGGACCGTCTGTACTGCGATAAGCCCGGCTCGCTCGAGCGCCGCAGCGCCCAGACCGTGCTGGCCGAGCTCTTCTCGATGCTCATGCGCGACCTGCAGCCGATCCTGTCCTACACGGTTGACGAGGCCATGGCATATGCGCCCGCTGGCTGCGTCGATCACCAGAAGTACGCCGCGCTGCTCGATTGGTACAAGTCGCCCATCACGGTCGACGAGGCCAATGAGTTCGAGGGCGTGCTCGAGGCTTCGCTCGAGCTCCGTAGCGCCGTGACCAAGGCCCTTGAGGATGCCCGTTCTGCCGGCACCTTCACCAAGAGCCAGCAGGTCCGCGTCAAGGCGGTCGTTCCCGCCGAGATGTACGCGCTGCTGACCGGTGATAAGGCCGTCGACCTGGCCGAGTTCTACATCGTCTCCGATGTTGAGCTGACCCAGGGCGAGGAACTCTCCGTTGCCATTGAAGCTGCCGAGGGCGAGTGCTGCGACCGTTGCTGGAACTACCGCACCACCGTCGGCGAGTACAACGGCCACGCACATATCTGCGAGAGGTGTGCGAATGCCCTTTAAGGCACGGTAACTCGGCATTTTAGTTATAGGTAGAATTTGGGCGCCTTCGGCCCATTTGCTCCGCTGAATAAAAGCGGCATTCTGTTTTTCGGAATGCCGCTTTCTTTTTATGCTGGTTATTTCGCTTGTGTTGGTGGATATGTCGTGCGCTCTGCATGTGGCAATATAAGATGGATAATTGCGTTAAACGGAATTCGATTGTTCTGAGGGCAGGGGATTGATTTGGGTCGTACTGGGGATATGACGCCGCCTTTGCGTTGGCGGTTGGGTGTTGCTGGTGGGGTGGCGCTGGTTGTGCTGCTTGTTGACCAGCTGACCAAGCTTGCGGTTCGTGCCGTGGGCGACGCTTTGCATGTGACTGTTATCCCCGGTGTGATCGACTTTCTATTTGTCCGCAATATCGGAGCCGCCTTTAGCATGGGCGAGGGTCATGGCGTCGCGTTCGCTGTGTTGGCGCTTGCGGTCATTGTCGCCATTGCCGTGTACTTGCTCCGTGCGCCTCAGCTCGCTCGTCTTGAGGTGGTAGGCATGGCTATGGTTGCGGGTGGCGCCATCGGCAACGCGATCGACCGTCTGGCTTTTGGCTTTGTGACCGATTTTATTGCCACCACTTTCATCGACTTCCCTGTCTTTAACGTGGCCGATATCGGCATTACCGCGGGCGTCGTGCTCGCACTCATCGGGTACATGTTCTTGAGTCCCGCTGCTCGCGAGGTCGATGCGACCGCTGAGCTCAACGCCCGTGACGAAGCCCGCGCCAAACGCAAAGCCAAACAGCGTGGGGAGCGTGCCCGCAAGATTCGCGAAAGGAATGAGCGTTAATGGCCGACATCCATATTCTTGTTGCCGACGATTGCTCTGGCCAGCGTCTTGACGCCTATTTGGGCGCCAACGATGGCTGTCCCACGCGCTCTGCCTGCGCGCATCTGATCGAGGGAGGCGCCGTTGCCGTCAACGGTGAGACTTGTCTCTCTAAAAAGTACGCCGTACGCGCCGGCGATCGCATCTCGGTCGACTTGCCCGAGCCGCACGACCCGACCGACGTGATTCCCGAGGCCATTCCCCTCGATATCCGCTACGAGGACGACTACCTTATCGTGCTCTCCAAGCAGCGGGGCCTGGTGTGCCATCCCGCCCATGGCCACGAGAGCGGCACCCTTGCGAACGCTCTGGTCTACCACTGCGGCATCGACCATCTGGGTACCGTACAGGGTGAGGACCGCCCCGGGATCGTGCATCGTTTGGATCGCGATACCTCGGGTCTCATGCTTGCGGCAAAGGACGACGACACGCAGCGCGCGCTTCAAAATCTCATTCGCACGCGCACGCTCGATCGTCGCTATATCACGCTTGTCCACGGGCACATCGCCATGGACGAGGGCACCATCAATACCGGTATTGCCCGTTCCACGCGCGACCGCGTCAAGATGGCGGTTTCGGACGATCCTTTCGCGCGTCAGGCCATTACGACCTTTAAGGTCCTTGAGCGCTTTGATTCCACGCGTTTTGATGACGGCTATACGCTCGTCGAGTGCCACCTGTTTACGGGCCGCACACATCAGATTCGCGTGCATATGCGCCATATCAACCATGCCTGCGTGGGCGATCCGCTCTACGGCAAGTGCGATGCACGCGCCGATCAGGGTCTGACCAGGCAATTCCTTCATTCCTGGCGCGTCGCATTCGACCATCCCGTGACGGGGGAGCGTATTGAGTGCCGCGATGAGCTGCCGTGGGATCTTGCCGCGGTTCTCGACGACCTGGCTCCTCGCTCACTCGGTCGTACTGCCGCTGGCGACGAAATCGTTCCGCAGCTCGGTCTTCTCGAAGTCTAGCCAGTATTAGGTGGTTTCTTGAACTCGATTAGCCTGCGGTAAGATATACGGTTGTTTACGTAACGCGTTCTCGGGAGCCTGCATGCTCGCCTTTTTACAAACCAACACACCCATTGTGATCTTCAACCAGATTGTCGTCACGCTGCTCACGGTCTGCTTTCTGTACCAGGTGGTCTTCTTTGTCATTGGCGCTCTTCGTGGCGAGGTCGCGCCTCCTAAGGCCAAAAAACTCCATCGCTATGCTTTCTTTATCGCGGCGCATAATGAGGAGGCCGTGATTGCCAACCTCGTTCGCTCCATCAAGGACCAGGATTATCCGTCCGAGCTTATCGAGGTCTTCGTGGTCGCCGATGCCTGCACCGACAACACGGCGCAGCTCGCGCGCGAGGCGGGCGCCATCGTTTATGAGCGCAACGACCTGGCCCGCAAGGGTAAGAGCTGGGTCATGGACTTTGGTTTTGACCGCATCCTTAACGAGTATCCCGACACGTTTGAGGGCTACTTTATTTTCGATGCTGATAACGTCATATCCCGCGATTACGTGTCCAAGATGAACGATGCCTTTGACCAGGGATTCCATGTGGTCACGAGCTATCGCAACTCCAAGAACTTTGGCAGCTCGTGGATCTCGGCAGCTAATGCTACCTGGTATTTGCGCGAGGCGCGCTTTCTCAACAACGCGCGCAATATCTGCAAGACTTCTTGCGCTGTCTCGGGTTCGGGCTACCTCATCTCCGCCAGTGTTATCGAGGGCATGCACGGCTGGCAGTTCCACACGCTGACCGAGGATATTCAGTTCACCACGTTCTGCGCCATTCACGGCATTCGCATTGGCTATGCGCCGGCGGAGTTCTTTGACGAACAGCCCGTGACGTTCAAGGCATCCTGGAAACAGCGCATGCGCTGGACCAAGGGCTTCTACCAGGTCTTTTTTACCTATGGCAAGCATCTTGTCAAATCGACGTTCCGCTACCATCGCTTTGCCGCCTACGACATGTTCATGACGATCGCCCCGGGTATGCTGCTGTCGCTCATCTCGATGCTCGCCAATGCGACGTTCCTGATCGTGGGTGGACTCTCGCACGGCTTTTTGGCTACCGAAGTCGAGATGCAGGCCTGTGCCGCGTCGCTCATTATGACCTTTGCCATGATGTACCAGACCTTCTTTATCCTGGCGCTGCTCACGACTATCTTTGAGTACAAGCATATTCACTGCGCGCAAAAGTGGCGTCTGGTGACTAACCTGTTTACCTTCCCGATCTTTATGTTCAGCTATATCCCCATCACGGTGGCCGCGCTGTTCCTGAAGGTCGACTGGGTTCCTACCCAGCATGCCGTAAACGTCACCCTCGACGAGGTCATGCAAGGCGCCAAATAACCACCACCAAAACCACCGCAAAGGGGACAGGCACCTTTGTGGTGGTTTTTGCTTTTGCGATGCAGCTCGAGGAGGCGTCCGATGGTCTATATCCCGTTTTGGATTTGCATCTTTGCCGGCGTGGCAATTGATGCCCGAGAGCGACGGTTTCCCAATGGGCTTGCCGGCGCATGTGCGGTGGCGGCTCTTGCAGGCGTCTGGCTCGACCTCGGTTTGAACACAGCGCTTGACCACGCGGGTCTTGCCGTCATTGTGTATCTTGCTCTCGTGCTGACTGAGTCCCTCTGGCGTCGTCTTCGCCAAATCCCGGGCATCGGCATGGGGGATGCCAAGGCGCTCTTCGCGCTTTGCACGCTCGACCCTATGGGTGGCATCGTGGCATTTGCCGTCGCACTCCTGGCTCTGGCCCTTTCCTGCCTCTTCACAAAATCGCGCTCCCTGCCATTGCTCCCGTTTTTAGTGCCGATTTTTGCCATAATCGAGGTCGTGGGCTGCACTATGTAACCGATTGCGCATCCTTCTTAAGGAGCATGCCATGGAATCTAATCAAGAAACGGCCGTCATTAAGGCGCGCATGGACCGTATTCCCTCAGCGTTGTCGCCCGAGCTTGTCGAGCGCATTGCCGCCGATCGTGCTTCGGGCTATGTCAACCCGTATCGTTGCAACGATGATCAGGTCATTCGTCGTATTGATCGCACTACCGACAAAGGCACGCTTATGCGTCCGGCGTTTATGCGCGATACCGAAAAGATACTTCATCTTCCGGCTTACACCCGGTATGCGGGCAAAACGCAGGTCTTTAGCTTTCGTAGCAATGACGATCTGTCACGCCGCGGTTTGCACGTGCAGCTTGTCTCGCGCATTGCGCGCGATATCGGTCGCGCCCTGGGGCTCAATTGCGATCTGATCGAGGCGATTGGCCTGGGCCACGACTTGGGACACACGCCTTTCGGCCATTCCGGCGAGCGCTTCCTCAACGATATCTATCACGAGCGTACGGGGCGTTATTTTTTCCATAACGTGCAGTCGGTCCGCGTGCTCGACGCGTTGTATGGCCGCAACGTGTCGCTCCAGACGCTCGACGGCGTGCTATGCCATAACGGCGAGTACGAGCAGCGTGTGTTTGAGCTCTCGGACATGGGCTCCTTTGACCAGTTTGACCAGACGGTTGAGGATTGCATTGCCACGGGCTATAGCGCAATTGAGCATCTGCGTCCCATGACGCTCGAGGGCTGCGTCGTTCGCATCTCGGATATTCTTGCCTACGTCGGTCGTGACCGTCAGGATGCGATCGCGGCGGGCCTGCTTTCGCCCGACGCTTTTGATGATGGCCGGGGCGGTGCCTACAACAGTTGGATCCTCACGCATGCCTCTATCGATATCGTTGAGCACAGCTATGGTAAGCCGCGCATCGAGATGAGCGAGGACCTGTTTGAGGAAATTCGCCGAGCCAAGCGCGAGAACTACGAGAAGATCTATAGCAAGGGCGGTATCGAAGGCGATTCCGAGGCGGAGCTGCGCGAGGCGTTCGTAAAGCTCTACGACCGTTGCCTGCGGGATCTAAACAGTGGCGACGAGTCCTCTTACATCTTTAAGCACCATATTTCGCGCATTGAGCAGCAGCTTTCCTACTATGATCGCACCTATGCCTGGCAGGACGACAAGGATCAAGCCGTGGTGGATTATATCGCGAGCATGACGGACGGTTATTTCTGCGAGCTGACGAGCAAGCTGTTCCCTGGTCTGGAGTTTCCGCACCGTACCTATATTAACGAACGGTAGTTCGTATTAATTCGGTATACTGTTAGTGGAAAACGTTTTTGATTGATACACGGGATGGCTATGGACGACCTTTTTTCTGCTTCGACGCGCGAGCGTTCCTTTCAGAATGCGCCGCTTGCGGTGCGCATGCGCCCCAATTCGCTCGACGAGTACGTGGGCCAGCAAAAGGCCGTCGGTAAGGGTTCATGGCTGCGTGCCGCGATCGAGCACGACGTGCTTTCGAGCGTGATTCTGTACGGGCCTGCCGGTACGGGCAAGACGACGCTGGCCCACATTATCGCCAACCATACCAAGAGCGAGTTTGTCGAGGTCAGCGCCGTCACGGGTACCGTGAAGGACCTGCGTCGTGTGATTGATGAGGCCAAGACGCGCCTGAATACGTACGACCGCCGCACCATTCTATTCATCGATGAGATTCACCGCTTCTCTAAGTCGCAGCAGGATGCCCTGCTGCATGCAGTTGAGAACCGTACCGTCATTATGATTGGCGCTACGACGGAGAACCCGTACTTCGAGGTCAACTCGGCACTGCTCTCACGTGGTCGCGTCGTGGAGCTTGAGCATCTGAAGGATGAGGATATCGCCACGCTTATTGAACGTGCGCTTGAGGCGCCGCAGGGCTTGAACGGTAAGTTCTCGGCCGATGAGGATACGGTCAAGACCATCTGCACGCTGGCAGCGGGTGACGCTCGCTCGGCGCTCACGACGCTCGAGCTTGCGAGCGAGATTGCCGTCACGCGTCCCGATACCGATGGAACGCCAGCGCCCGCGGCGGGGGAGCGCTATCCCATCACCGTGGATGACGTAAAGATTGCCAACCCGCGTCGCGGCTTTACGTATGACAAAAACGGCGACATGCACTACGACATCATCAGTGCGTTCATCAAGTCCATGCGCGGTAGCGACCCCGATGCCACGATCTATTGGCTCGCGCGCATGATCGATGCTGGGGAGGATCCTAAGTTTATCGCTCGCCGCATTATGATTCACGCTTCTGAGGATGTTGGCAACGCCGACCCGCAGGCGCTTTTGGTGGCGCATGCCGCGTTTAAGTCTGCCGAGGTCATTGGCTATCCCGAGTGCCGCATTAACCTGGCTCAGGCTGCACTCTATGTGTGCTTGGCGCCAAAATCCAACGCGTGTGAGGCTTCGATCGATGCGGCGCTGGCCGATATCCATTCTAGTGGGCTTCGCGAGGTGCCGAGTTATCTGCGCGATCGCCATCGCCCGGGCAGCGATGAATACGGTGTGTATAAGTATCCACATGATTATCCCGAAGGCTGGGTCGATCAGCGCTATTTGCCCGATGGCTTGGAACGCGGTGCATTTTGGCAGCCTGCCGGGCGCGGCTGGGAAGAGTGGCGCGTAGAGCAAAGCGAACGCGACCGCAGCGGGAATGCACCGAGGTAGCTGCTGATAATTTTGTCCCACGTTGCTGCTCTTGGCATGTTCGGTCCCCTTTGGGGTACCATGAAAAGCGTCTGTATTTCGATTCTTCCGGGAGGCTTGTATGAGTCCCATTCAAATCGCCCTGCTGCTGCTCGCCGTTGCCGGCGTGTGGGCCATCGCTGAGCTCGCGCTTACCCTGCGCAAGACCCGCAATGTTGTCGACTCGCTCGATAAGACCGTGAACGACCTCAACAACACCATCGCCGAGGCTCAGCCTGTGGTGGCAAAGCTCGATGGCGCTGTCGATGAGCTTACGCCGGCGCTTGCCCAGATGGAGCCGCTGCTTAAGTCGAGCAAGACGGCAGTTGATGCCCTTACCTCCAATCTCGTAGAGGTCGAAGCCGTGGTTCGCGACATTTCCGAGGTTACGGGCAGCATGGCCGAGGCCAGCAATGCTGTGTCGAGCGTGACCGACTCTGCCGCCGGTGCTGTGCAGAAGCTCTTCAATAAGGTGAAGGCTCCTGCAGCCGACGCCGATCGCAAGCTCGCCGCTGCCGCTGCGGAGGCCGAGCAGCCTACCGAGCGCGTCCTAATTGGCGAGGACGAGGCCGCCGCGGGCGACGATGATGGTCAGAAGTCTGTATCCAAGCCGGCTCAGTATTACACCTATACGCCCGCCGAGACCTCTGAGGAGTCCTGCGATGAGTAGCGAAGCAACCTGCCCTATCACGCTGACCGTTGCCGGTGACCCGCGTCTCGCTCGCCTTGTGCGCATGACGGCAGCCAACGTTGGTGCCCTGTGCTCTATGTCTGTCGATCGCATCGAGGACATCCGCATGGCTGCTGAGGAGGCTTTCATCTTTGGTTGCACCGCGGTCGACTGCGATGACATCACCATCAAATTCGATGTCGATGAGACCCACGTTGGCATGACTATTACCTTTGGCGACCAGGCTACGGTCGATGAAGACGACCAGGCTGCGGTGTATACCGAGCTCATCCTCGCGAGCGTGTGCGACTCCTACGAAAAGACTACGGCGCCCCTGACGCTTTCCCTCGACCTCAAGGCGGATATCTAATATGACCGAACGTTCCCGGAGCGGAAAGACCGCTTGGGACAAGGAGAAAACTCGCGAGCTGTTTCGTCGTTACAAGGAGACCGGTGATCCGGACGCCCGTGAGCAGCTCGTCATGTCCCATATGAACCTGGTAAGGTTTCTTGCCAACAAATTTAAGAATCGCGGCGAGCCGCTCGACGACCTCATGCAGGTCGGCTATCTGGGCTTGCTCAAGGCTATCGACCGTTTTGATCCCGAGCGCGGACTCGAGTTCACGACGTTTGCGACACCCACTATCCTGGGCGAGATCAAACGCCATTTTCGCGACAAGGGCTGGAGTGTGCGCGTACCGCGTCGTCTGCAGGAGCTCTCGGCCAAGGTCAACCAGGCTACTGACAAACTTACCAACGAGCTGCAGCGTTCGCCCAAGGTTGAGGAGATCGCTGAGTATCTAGATGTGACTGTCGATGAGGTCCTCGAGGCTATGGAATCGTCTTCGGCCTATACCTCGGTGCCCATCGAGGCTCCTGGTGCGTCCGATTCCGACGATGCGCCCTCGATTCTCGACCGTTACGCCGACGATGACAACGAGCTCGACTTTACCGATGACCGCCTGGTGATCGAGGAAGCCATCCGCGATTTCTCGCCGCGTGAGCGCGAGGTGATCGAGCTGCGCTTTGTGAAGGGCATGACCCAGATCGAGATTGCCAAGAAGCTGGGCATCTCGCAGGTGCAGGTCTCGCGTCTGCTGCGTCGCACGCTTAAGAAGATTCAGGACAAGATCGACCCCGACGGAGTGATGATTCGTTCATGAGTGAGCACCCCCAACAAACCGATCGCGTGCTGCGCGACACCCGCGTTCTGACGCTGCGCATTTGGGCTGTTGTCGGCTGCATTGTTATTGCTGCTGTCATCTTTAACCTTATGGGCATCCTGGCACCGGTTATTGAGTTTCTTGCCGTTGGCTCCATCATTGCTTTTGTGATGTCCCCGATCACCAACTGGCTCGAGCACCATGGCGTGAATCGCTGCATCGGTTCGCTTATTGCGCTAATTGTTGTTGTTGCCGTGCTCGTCGGTGTCGTTTGCATCTTGTCGCCGATTCTCTTTGGTCAGATCATGGAAGTCCTGAGCCGCCTGCCCGAGCAGCTTCGTGTTGCGGGTGGCGATCTCAACGAGATGATCTCGCATGCCAAGACGCTCAACAACACGCCGCTCAAGGAGTATTTGGACGATAATCTTTCGTCGCTGGTTGCCGTGGCATCGAAGTATGTGTCTCAGATCGCTGCCGAGCTTGGCCGCGGTGTGTTCCCGCTCATCACCAATACGGCTTCGCAGTTGTTCGTGATCTTCCTTGGTCTGGTGCTTGCCTACTGGATGGCCTGCGACTACCCTCGCATGCATCACGAGATTTGCACCATCATCGGTCAGGAGAAGGAGACCTCGTACCGCTTTATGGTCGCCATCCTTTCTTGCTCTGTCGGCGGCTACATGCGCGGTATGGTCGTGACGTCCATCTGCGGTGGTTTCCTCGCCTTTATCGGTTTTATGATCATCGGTCATCCGTATGCGGCGCTCATGGCTATCTTTACCGGCATCATGCATTTGGTTCCGGTCGTCGGTCCTTGGGTGAGCGCAGCAATCGCCACGGTGCTCGGTTTCATGTTCAGCCCCATGTTGGCGTTATGGACGCTCATCGTGACGATGGTCGCGCAAAACGTCACCGACAACGTGATTTCTCCTAAGGTCATGCAGAGCTCGGTGCAGGTGCATCCCATCATGAGCCTCACGGCGCTCGTTATTGGCTCGGCACTCATGGGCCCCATCGGCATGATTATTGCCATCCCGCTTTGTGCGGCCCTCAAGGGCATCTTCGTGTACTACTTCGAGAATGAGACCGGCCGTCAGCTTGTGGCCTATGACGGCGCCGTGTTTAAGGGCACACCGTACCGCGATGCCGATGGCAACCCGGTCGCCGCCTATGACGCGCTCGGCGACGACACCTTCATCTACGAGTCCGAGCTTATCGGCAACGAGACTGCGCCCGAGGCCAAGGCCATGCCCAAGCCCGAGCTCGATAATCCCTGGATGAAGCTCTCGGGCCTTCAGCCCGATGCTACGGGCTTTTTCAAGAATCCCTTCGCCAAAGACGACGATTTCAATATGAACGACGAAACCAAAACCGGCATCGACGGCTCCATGGACGATTCGGATTCTAAATAGGTTCTATTAACGTTTCTTGAAGTTGTAAATGACAAGAAACGCGACCAAAGCGATTGATAAGGGGCCGGCTACATAGAAAAAGAGAACGTCAATTGCGCGTAGAGTGTAATAAGCCTTATCGCCGGACATTACTGTATACAATACGTATCCAAATGATGGTTGGTTTGCGTACCAGCATGAGAAGGCTAAGAGCGCTAAAAGTGCTACAACCAGAAGTGCATTCAGGACAAATCGTTTGCTTTTCATCGATCGCTCCTTCCGGGTGAATCTTATATGCAATTATACAGCAGTCCTTTTTCAAAGGATCGCGCAGTACTAAATAACGTGCACTTTCGCTGGAGGGTCGCTGTTTGGCGACCCTCTTTTTTGCACAGGCGCGGCGGGATGGTAATATCGTTACGTTTGAACTGTTTCGATGTGAAACCGAGGAGATTCCCTCTATGAGTGCTGACTACCCGTCAATGACTACGGCCGAGATTCGCTCCAAGTTCCTCAACTTCTTTGAGGAGCGCGGTCTTAAGCTCTATCCTTCTTCGTCCCTCGTCCCTGACGATCCTTCGCTGCTGCTTGCCAACGCCGGCATGAACCAGTTTAAGGAGTACTACCAGGGCAAGAAGACCATGAAGGAGATCGGCGCTATCTCCTGCCAGAAGTGCGTCCGCACCAACGACATCGATTGCATCGGCGAGGACGGCCGTCACCTGTCCTTCTTTGAGATGCTCGGCGACTTCTCCTTTGGCGGCGTCTCCAAGCAGCAGGCTTGCGCCTGGGCCTTTGAGCTCATCACCAAGGAGTTCAAGCTGCCGCTCGACCGCCTGTACTTCACCGTCTTTACCGAGGACGACGAGACCCACGACGTGTGGCGTTCTTTGGGTGTTGCTGAGGACCACATCTCCCGCCTGGGCGAGGACGACAACTTCTGGGCCGCTGGCCCCACTGGCCCCTGCGGCCCGTGCTCCGAGATTTACTTTGACATGGGCGAGGAGGTCGGCTGCGGCAGCCCCGACTGCAAGCCTGGCTGCGACTGCGACCGCTTCCTGGAGTTCTGGAACCTCGTCTTTACCCAGTACGACCGCCAGGAGGACGGCTCCATGCCGGAGCTGCCGCACCGTAACCTCGATACGGGCATGGGCCTTGAGCGCATGGCCGCCATCATGCAGCACAAGACCGCTAACTACGACGGCGATCTGATGCAGCACCTCATCAAGCTCGGTGAGGAGATCAGCGGCAAGACCTATGACGCCGACGATTACTCCGGCGCCAGCCGCTCCCTGCGCATCATCGCCGACCACTCCCGTGCTGTCGACTTTATGATCTCGGACGGCATCCTTCCCGGCAACGAGGGTCGCGAGTACGTCCTTCGCCGTCTGCTCCGCCGTGCCGTGTTCCACGGTCGCCTGCTGGGCATCGAGGGCGCCTTCCTGACCAAGTTCATCGACGAGGTCAACGCTCAAATGGGCGAGGCCTATCCCGAGTTGCTCAAGAACGTCGCGCTCGTCAAGGGTATCGTTGCCTCCGAGGAGGAGCGCTTCTCCACGACGCTCGACAACGGCCGCGTGTACCTGGACGAGGCCCTGGCAGCGCTTGCCGAGGGCGCTGTGCTTCCGGGCGATGTCGCCTTTAAGCTGCACGACACCTTTGGTTTCCCCATCGATCTGACCGTCGAGATCGCCGGCACCGCTGGCCACGACGTCGACATGGACGGCTTCACTGCCTGCATGGAGGACCAGAAGGCCCGCGCCCGCGCTAACGCCAAGGGCGACGCCTGGGGTAGCTTCAACGACGTGTGGGTCGAGCTTTCCGACAAGGTCGCAGCGACCGAGTTCGACGGCTATGACAACGATGTGATCGAGGGCGCCAAGGTTGTCGCCATCGTGCGCAACGGCGAGTCCGTCGAGTCCGCAGCCGCGGGCGAGGATGTCGAGGTCGTGCTCGACCGCACCCCGTTCTATGCCGAGATGGGTGGTCAGCAGGGCGATGCCGGCAAGCTTTCCGCCGAGGGCGTTGTTCTGACCGTTGCCGACACCAAGAACCACAACGGCCTGTATGCCCACGTCGCGCACGTTGCCGATGGCACGCTGACTGTCGGTGCCGCTGTGACCGCCGCTCTCGACGCCGAGCGCCGTGGCTTCCTGCGCCGCAACCACACCGCCACGCACCTGCTCGACGCTGCCCTTAAGCAGGTCCTGGGCGAGCACGTCTCCCAGGCCGGCTCGCTGGTGACGCCCGAGCACCTGCGCTTTGACTTTACGCACTTCGAGGCCCTTTCCTCCGAGCAGCTCAAGGCTGTCGAGGACTTGGTCAACCAGCAGATCTTCGCCTCCAAGCCGGTCGTGACCCGTGTTATGGGCATCGACGAGGCTAAGGCTGCCGGCGCTGTTGCTCTGTTTGGAGAGAAGTACGGCGATGTCGTCCGCGTCGTCTCCGTGGGCGCCGAGGACCAGCCGTTCTCTCGCGAGCTCTGCGGTGGCACGCACGCTGCCAACACCGCCGAGATCGGCCTGTTCAAGATTATTTCCGAGTCCTCTACGGGCTCGAACGTCCGCCGTATCGAGGCCGTGACCTCTAAGGGTGCTCTCGACTATATGGCCGACCGCCTGGCACTCGTTGACGCCGCCGCTGCTGCGCTCAAGTGCCGCGTCGACGAGGTTCCCGCCCGTGTGGAGAACCTGCAGGTCGAGCTGCGCGAGACGTCCAACAAGCTCAAAAAGGCTCTGACCGGTGGTTCCTCCGACGCCATTTCCAGCGCCATCGAGGGTGCTGTCGAGCTCGGCGGCTACAAGCTCGTCGTTGCTGAGCTCCAGGGCCTTGAGGCTGCCGACCTGCGCAACGTATGGGATACCGTGCACCAGAAGGTCGCCGGCCCTGTCGCTTGTGTCGTCGCCAGCGTGACTGAGAAGGGCACTCCGGCCCTGCTCGCTGCCGGCTCCGATGACGCCGTGAAGGCCGGGTTCCACGCCGGTAATGTGATCAAGCAGATCGCGGGTCTGGTCGACGGTCGCGGTGGTGGCCGTCCCAACATGGCCCAGGCCGGTGGCAAGAATGCTGCCGGCATCGCCGATGCCCTCGCGGCCGCCAAGACCGCGCTCGGCGCCTAAGAATCTAAGAAGTCACTGTGGTCGCGCTTGCGCTGGACATAGGGGAGACCAGGATTGGCATCGCCGTCTCGAGCCGTGATGGCAAGATGGCGATGCCCGTCAAGGTGCTCCCGGCCGCCGAGGTCACCGGTATGGCCAAGACGTTCCGCTACCTGGTCGAAGACTATGAGCCCGACATCCTGGTAAGCGGACGTCCCCTGACCATGGCCGGTGAGCCCGGCCCCCAAGCCGAGCGCGTTGCCGCCGTGGCGCAAAAGATTGCCGACGAGCTCGATCTTCCGCTGGAGTTTGAGGACGAGCGTCTGTCCTCGCAAGAGGCCAAGCGTATCCTGCGCGAGCAGGGCCTCAACGAAAAGCAGATGAGGGGCAAGATCGACATGATTGCCGCCAGCCTTTTTTTGCAGACGTGGCTCGATCGTAAAAACGAGGAGGTTTCGCATGCCTAGTGCTTCCGATCCGCGCCAGCCGAATCGTACACGTCAGCCGGCGTCGCGCCCTGCCCAGCCTGGCCAGCGTCCGGCACAGCCGACGCAGCGCGCAGCTCAGCCTGCCGCGCGCCCGGTGCAGTCCTTCTCTCGTTCGGCCCAACCTGTTCAACGGACGGGTCAGCAGCCTTCTGCTCGTTCGGTTCAGCATCCGGCTTCTCACGCGGCTCAGCAGCCCACTGCTCGTACGGCCCAGCCTGCAGGCGGTACCCGCTTTAAGCAGCAGGCACCTACCCAGCGAACGCAGGCCCCCCAATCGCATTCTCATCACGCCCGCGGTTCGCATGGCGTTGCTCCGGCGACCCGCTCGAGCTACAACACGCATACTCGTCGCGGTGCTCAAAAGAAGAGCTCTCCGGTTCCCATGATCATCGGCGTTGTGGTGGCGGTGCTTGCGCTTGTCGCGATCGTTTTCTTTGTCGTGCCGGCCGTCAAGGGCTTCTTTGCCGGTGAGGATACGAAGGTCACGGCTGGTCAGCAGGTTACGGTAACCATTCCCGACGGTGCTTCGGGCGATACGATCGCCTCGATTCTCTCCGAGAACCATATCGTCGAGAATCCCAAGGATTACTATGCGGCGGTGAAAAAGCTCAACGCCGATATGTCGCTCAAGCCTGGTACCTATTTGTTCACCACACTCATGGACGCGACCAAGGTTGTTCAGCAGCTCATGGAAGGTCCCAACGCGGGCTCCAATGCGCTAACTATCCCTGAGGGCCTGACGGTCGATCAAGTCGCCGACCGTGTGGCCCAGGCCTACGATGGCATCTCTAAGGAAGACTTCCTCAACCAGGCTAAGGCCTCCAACTACGTGGACGACTATAGCTTCCTTAAGGGCGCCGCCAACGACTCGCTTGAGGGTTTCTTGTTCCCCAAGACTTATTCGTTGGGCGATTCGCCGACGGTCGATGACGTGATTCGCGCTATGCTCGATCAGTTTAAGACCGAGTACAAGTCGCTTGACTTTGCGAGCTGCGAAGCCAAGATCAAGGAGCGCTATGGTGTGGAGATGTCCGACTACGACATCGTCAACTTGGCCTCTATCGTTGAGCGCGAGGGCCTCAACGCCGATCAACGTGCGCACGTGGCCTCGGTCTTCTACAACCGCCTTGCCGGCAAGCTCGACGGTCTGCGCTATCTCAACAGCGATGCGACCATGATGTATGTCACCGGTGGCGAGGTTACCGCCGACGACCTGCAGAGCGATAGCCCGTATAACACCTATAAGCATGAGGGCCTGCCGCCCACGCCCATCTGCTCTCCGTCGCTCGAGGCACTCAAGGCCACGCTTGAGCCGACCGACTCCGATGACCTGTATTTCTACATTACGCAGGACGAGGAGTACTTCTCGCAAACCTACGAAGAGCATCAACAGTCTTGGAATTAGCATGAGGATTTTTAGCCCCAAACGATACGTTGCCTCGGTCGATCGCATCGACCTTGATGCCCTGTGGGCCGACGGCAAACGCGCCATTCTGCTCGATCGCGATAACACCCTGGTGCCGCGCGACACCGAGCAGGTTCCCGCCGCGGTTTCCGCTTGGCTCGATGCCGCCCGCGCCAAAGGCTTTAAGCTGTGCATGGTGTCCAACAACTGGCATCGCGACCAGGTCATGAGCTCTGCACGCGAGCTGGGACTCGAGGCCATCAGCCACGCCATGAAGCCGGCGCCGTTTGCCCTCAAGGCGGGTCTTAAGCGCCTCGGCGCCACGGCCGACGAGGCGGTGCTGATCGGTGATCAGCTCTACACGGACGTGTGGAGCGGCAATTTTGCCGGCGTCGATACTATCCTGGTTAAGCCGCAGGCAACCCAGGACCTGTGGTACACGCAGATCTTCCGTATCTTTGAGCGCCGGGCCCTGCGCGACCTTCCCTGCGAGGAATAGGTTTCGCCATGTCTCAGCACATCAAACACGGCTGCGACCATATCTTCTTTATCGGCTTTTTGGGCGCGGGCAAATCGACGCTTGCGCGCAACGTCGGCACTATGTTCAATCGGCGTTTTATCGATACCGACCGCCTGGTCGTGCGCCGTTGCGGCAAGTCGGTAACCGAGATTTTTGAGACCGAGGGCGAGGATCGTTTTCGCGAGCTCGAGACCTCGGCGCTCCGTTCGCTCCAAAGCGAGCGCAGCCTGTTGGTTTCGTGCGGGGGCGGTATCGTCGAGACGCCGGTGAATATTGAGCTGATGCACGAAATGGGTACGTGCGTGTACCTCGAGGGCGACTTCGAGGATTCGATTCGCCAGATTCGTCGGTCCGACACGCGCCCCGATTTCCGTTCGCCCGAGCATGCCGCGCGCCTGTTTGAGCATCGTCGTCCGCTGTATCGCCAGGCCGCCGATATTACCCTTGATATTCGCAACAAGTCCTTCGAGGACGTTTCCTACCTTTGTGCCGAGATGCTTTTGGAGCGTGGACTGCTATGATTCGCCGTCAACTGATCAATTTCCAAAACCGCAGTGTCGATGTCCGCGTCGGATTGGGCGCGTTCGATGAGCTGCCGCGCATGTTTGCCTCGGCCGTGGGCAAGCCTAAGCGCGCGATGGTGGTTTGGAACGACGCCACATCCGAGCGTTTTGGTGAGGTCGTCGAGCATGCGCTGGTCGACGCCGGTTTTGCCGTGTCGCTGCTCGTCCTCGAGGTTTCGCCTGCTGGTGCCACGCTGGCCGACGCCGATGCTATCTTTGGCGCCCTGTCTGCCAACCGCATCACCTGCGACGATCTGGTTGTCGCTGTTGGCGATGCCGCAACCTGTTCGGTTGTTGGCTGGTGCGCCAACCAGTGGTGTGGCCGAACCGAGTGCGCGCTGCTGCCGACGACCTTCGACGCCATGCTCACGGTCGCGACGACCATGAAGCCGCTCGTCGCCTCGTTGGCCAATGCGCTTCCCGCTATCGCGTTCCGTCCCGAACCGGGCTTGGTTGTGTGTGATCTCGACCTTGTTCGCGAGGCGGAACCCGAGGACCTCAAGTTCGGCTATGCGGTACTTGTTGGCACCATGCTTTCGAGCAGCAAGTCCCGCTGGAATCAGTTTACTGAGACCGTCCCCGAGATTCTCGCGGGCGAGGAGGTCGCACTCGTCAATGCCGTTCAATGGTCTCAGACTGCCCGCAAGGACGTGCTGACGGCCACGAACCCGAGCGCTCGCCATGCGCTCGATTTTGGCAAGACGGGGGAGCGCACCCTGCGCGCTTGCTTGGGCGATGCCGCTTCGCAGGTCCCTGCCTACCAGCTGTTGTCCGAGGGCATGCGCTTTGAGGCGCGCCTAGCACACGATGCCTGCGACTTCGATATCGACTATGTGTTTGATCTCGATGACTGCCTGGAGGACTTTGGCATCGAGGAGCTTGCCTTCGACTTGGAGCCTGCCGCATATATCGAGGAGTTCCGCAGACAGCAGTTTGTCCGCTCGAACCGCAGCATGCTGCCGCTGCCCGCGGCGCTCGGCGCCATTCGCCTAACGAGCGTCGAGGACGAGGTTCTTGAGCGCCATGCTCACGCCTACTTGGCTTCTCGTAAAGAACTTCTCTAAGATTTATTGACTTCCATCGTCTTTCGTATCATGTTGAGGGGCGGGTTTTCAATCGGTTGCGGATCGCATGCGATTCCGTCGTTCGGTTGAGACCCGTCCCGTCTATATTGAGACAACAAGAAAGGAATCTGCATGTCTGAGTTTGCTGCCGGTCCTGCCGGTCGTATCGAGCGTGTCCGTGCCCTGATGGTCGAGCGTGGCTACGACGCCATCGTGGTGCGCGACGAGGCCAACCTTCGTTGGCTTACGGGCGTGAAGGGCGTCTTCGACTACACCTTCGAGTTCCCGCACGCTGCGTTTATTACGGCCGACCAGTGCCTGTTCCACACCGACTCGCGCTACCTCAACAGCTTTGAGGAGAACACGCCAGCCGGCAGCCCCTGGGTCTACGACATGGATGAGGGCACCATCCCCGGTTGGGTCGCCGGCAAGATCGCGGCCAACAAATGCCGCGTCTGCGCTGTCGAGGACGATATGCAGATTAATTTCTACCAGGGTATTCAGCGCGGCCTGGAGGACCGTTCCGTCGCCTGTATGCTGCCGCTGATGCACGACGATATCCGCAAGATGCGCGCCATCAAGGACGCCGAGGAGATTGAGCTCATGCGCCATGCGCAGTCGATCACCGATGCCGCCTTCCAGCACATGCTCGGCTTTATTAAGCCCGGTATGACCGAGAAGCAGGTACGCAACGAGCTCGAGAACTTTATGTTCGCCAACGGTGCCGACAGCCTGGCCTTCGGTTCCATCGTCGCGAGCGGCCCCAACACCGCCAACCCGCATGCCGTGCCGAGCGACCGCGTGATCGAGAAGGGCGATTTCGTTCTTATGGATTACGGCGCGGGCTATTGCGATTACCGCTCCGACATGACGCGCACTGTCGTGATGGGCGAGCCCACCCAGGAGCAGCTCGACCTGTACGCACTCGTGCGCCGTACGCACGAGGAGTGCGTCGCCGCCATCCATCCGGGCGTTGAGGGCAACGACATCTTCAAGCTCTCCAAGAAGATCATCGGCGATGCCGGCTATGGCGATTACTATAACCATGGCTTGGGTCACGGCGTGGGCATCGACATCCATGAGCTGCCCAACTATAACCGCAGCAAGAATATCATCGAGGTCGGCTCGGTTATCACCATGGAGCCCGGCGTCTACCTGCCCGGCGTGGGCGGCGTGCGCCTGGAGGACTACGGCGTGGTCACCGAGAACGGCTATGAGCCCTTCACCAAGACCCCGCACGACCTGCACGTTATCGACTGCTAGTTTACTTCAGTAGATAGTTTGGGGCGGGGCGTCCGGATTGATTCGGACGCCCCGCGTTCTCTTTTTATGCGCTCGCCGCAGGCGCCGTCTGCAAGTGTATAATTTCTGTCGTATGTAATTTGGACGCTTGTGCGTTCTGCCTATAACAAGAAAGGTCGCTATGCCTACCATTTCCACCGCCGACTTCAAGAACGGCCTCGGTCTCCGCATCAAGGACAAGGTCTACACCATCGTCGAGTTCCAGCATGTCAAGCCGGGCAAGGGCGGCGCGTTTGTGCGCTACAAGACCCGCGACATCAAGAGCGGCCGCGTCGTCGAGAACACCTGCAACGCCGGCACCAAGTTCGAGAGCGTCATGCTCACCACCCGTGAGTTCCAGTACCTCTACAACGATGGCACCGACTACATCTTCATGGACAACGAGTCCTATGAGCAGGTTCCCGTTCCCGAGGACATGGTGGGCGAGAACTCCAAGTGGCTGCGCGAGAACGACATCTGCCAGCTGCTCTTCGCCGACGATGAGCTCATGGGCGTGACCCCGCCGATGTTCATCGAGACCACCATCGTCCAGACCGACCCGGGCTTTAAGGGCGACACCGTCCAGGGTTCCACCAAGCCGGCCACGATCGACACCGGCGCTGTCATCCAGGTCCCCATGTACCTCAACGAGGGCGAGGTCATCAAGGTTGACACCCGCGACGGCAAGTTCGTCTCCCGCGTCTAGCAACCAACTCTTCTAGGAGGACTCATGCCCCAGGAAATCAAGATTGACGGCATCGGGATTTCGCCCGATGTTCTGACCGCCATCGTCTCGCGCGCCGTGTCCGATGTCGAGGGCATCGCCTCCGTTGGCGTCAAGGACCTTGCCACCAACCTTGTCTCCATGATGCTCTCGTCCAAGGCCCCGGCTTCCGAGCCGGCGGTCGAGGCCGAGGTCGTCGGCGACAAGCTCGCACTCACCGTGCGCGTCGTGGTGTTCTTTGGCTATCCGTTCAAGAAACTCGCCGAGGCCGTTCGCGCTGCCGTGGTCGCCGCCATCGATGCCCAGGTTGGCGTTGAGGTCGAGCGCGTTGACGTTTGCATCGACGGCCTCGTTTTCCCCAAGGAGTAACCTTTGAGCCTTAAGGTTTATCGCGGGCGTACGCTTGCCCGCAGTCAGGCGCTGCAGCTGCTGTTCCAGGCCGAGGCCACGGACAGCCCGCTCGAGCGCGTCCTCGAGGGTGATTTCCTGATCTCGAAGGGTCCCCTCGATCCCTATGCTCTGGAGCTGTGCCGCGGTGCCTACGAGCATATCGACCGCATCGACTGTGCTCTGCGCTCCGTTGCCAAGAACTGGGATCTTATGCGCATGCCCGGCGCCGACCGCAACCTGCTGCGTATCGCCGTTTACGAGATGCGTTTCCTCACCGACGAGGAGGTCTCGGACGCCATCGTGATCAACGAGGCCGTTGAGCTTGCCAAGGCCTATGGCACCGACCAGTCCGCGTCGTTCGTCAACGGCGTGCTGGGTAAGATCGCTCGCAGCGAGGAGCTGCCGGGCGAGGACCTATACCAGGAGCTGCTGGCCGAGGATCGCGCTCGCGAGGAGGCACAGGCTGCCGAGGCTGCCGCAAAGGTTGCGGTTGCTCAGGCCGAGGCCGGCGTTCTCGACGAGGACGCTGAGGTCGCCGAGGCCGAGACCGGTACCGTCGAGGAGTAGCCATGCCAGAGGGTTCCGTCCGCAACTTCGACGAGATTTCGGACCGCTTGGACCAGATCATAGCTACCGTTCGCTCTAAGGATACGTCCTTGGAGCGTTCGCTCGATCTGTTTGACGAGGCGATTGAGCTGGGCTCCCGTGCGGTCGACATGGTCGACAAGTTTGAGCTGACGCCGCGTGAGGCCGACAAGCTCGAACAGGAATACGATGAGGATGCGGCAAACGAATCCCAGGATAGCTAGGCCGCATCTCCGGATACGAATGGTTGATGGCATTCATGAAACGCGTGCGTCTTGATGACGAACTGATTTCACAGGGCATCTGCGCCGATCGCGCGGATGCCCTTCGCACTCTTATGGCCGGCTTGGTCTCGAGTGGCGGTGAGCGCTTGACTTCGCCGGGCCTTAAGGTGATCCCGGGGCTGCCGCTGCATGTGAAGGGGCGCATTCCCTATGTTGGCCGCGGCGGTCTTAAGCTCGAAGGCGCGCTTGATGCGTTTGGCATCAATCCGACGGGCCTTGCCTGTCTGGATGTGGGCTGCTCTACCGGCGGCTTTACCGATTGTCTGCTCAAGCGCGGAGCTGCGACCGTTGTCTCGGTGGACGTGGGTCGCGCCCAGTTCGATTGGTCGTTGCGCCAGGACGATCGCGTGACGCTGCATGAGCGCACAAACGTGACGCAGCTGCCTGAGCTTGGCTATGCCGGCACTATCGACCTGGCTGTGTGTGATGTCTCGTTTACCAGCATCGCGAACATTATCGATGCGGTACTGGCGTGCCTGGCGCCTACGGGTGCATTCTGCACGCTCGTAAAGCCGCAGTTTGAGGCTCCGGCGGCGCTGGTGGGCGAGGGCGGCATTGTGACCGATTCCGCCGTGCGCCGCGATACACTCGTGGCGGCGGTTGAACTCTTTGCTGCCAAGGGCCTGTTCCCGGTCGATGTGTGCGTGTCGCCCATTCATGGTGCCAAGGGCAACGTTGAGTTTTTCCTGTACGGCACGAGATTTGACCCCGGCGATCGCTCGCAAGACGAGCTGCAATCCCAGGTATCGGTTATGAGCGAGAAAGCTGCAACGCTATGAAGGTCTTTCTGGTTCCCAATTACTACAAGCAAGAGGCGGTCGAGAGCGGCCTGATGCTCGAGCTTTGGCTGACGCGCCAGGGCTATGAGGTCGCATGGGCTGCCGACCAGCGATCGAAGATTCAAAGCACGCCTGATATTGACGGCTCCGATCTGGTCATTACGCTCGGCGGCGACGGCACGTTGCTGCGCGCTGCCCGCATCCTCAACCATCGTGAGATTCCTATCCTCGGTCTTTCCTATGGTCACCTGGGTTTTTTAACTGCTGCGAGTCCCGAGGAGCGCGACATTCTGCAGGTCGTGAGCGACGCCCTGTCCGGCGAGCTGCATGTGAGCCGTCGCGCTACCATCGCCGCGGATATCGTGTCCGTGCGCGAAGATGGTACGAAGGATGTTGTGCGCACCTTCGCCCTCAACGACATGGCGCTTACGCGCGGCCCCCTGTCCGATATGGTCGAGTTTGACATCACGGTGTCCGGTCACCATATCGACCGCCTACGCGGTGACGGTGTCGTCGTTTCGACGGCGACTGGTTCTACGGGTTACGCGCTCAGCGCCGGTGGCCCCATCGTGAGCCCTGACTATACGGGCATGGTCTGCGTACCCATTGCGCCGCACACCATTCAAGCTCGCGCTTTCTTGACTTCGCCGAGCGATGTCGTCGAAATCTTTATGTCTGATGACCGTCCGAGCGTTCCGGCGATCGCTATCGATGGACAGTTTATTACCTGCGACGGCACGGTCGAGAGCGTGGCCGTGCGCCGAGGCCCCGGCGATGTGCTGCTGCTCGACTACGGCCCCGAGAGTTTTTACAACTCGGTGAGCCGCGTATTCTACGGAGTCCGCCATGATCGATGAGATGCAGGTTTCTAACATTGCACTCATTCGCGAGGCGACGCTGGTGCCGAGTGCCGGCCTGACTGTCCTGACCGGCGAGACCGGCGCCGGCAAGACCGCGCTGCTCTCGGCCCTCAAGCTTATTTTGGGTGAGCGCGCGGATTCGTCGACGGTGCGCGAGGGCGAGGCGCTGGCGAGCGTCGAGGCGCGCCTGTTTGACGGCCCGCACGACACGGAAGGCTTCACGGTCCAGCGCAGCCTTTCCGCCGAGGGCCGCAGCCGCGTCAAGATTGACGGCCGCATCGCCAGCGTGCGCGAGCTTTCGGAGCGCGTCGGCGTGATGATGGATCTGTGCGGCCAGCACGAGCACCAGCGCTTACTCGATCCGGCGCATCACGTTGCGATGGTCGATGCGTGGGCGGGACGCTCTGCGCTCGAGGCGCTGGATGCGTACCGCGCCTGCTTTAAGGCTTCGCGGGCTGCCGCCAAGGAGGTTCGACGTGTCGAAGAGGCCTCGCGTGCGCAGGGGAGCCGCGTCGAGGAGGCGCGCTTTGCCCTCGAGCGCATCGGCGAGGTCGACCCCAAGCCGGGTGAGTATGAGGAACTCGAGAAGCTGCTGCCGCGCTCCGAACATGCCGAGGTACTGGTTGCCACGGCTAACGATGCCCATGCATCGCTTGCCGCCGAAGGGGGAGCGCTCGATGCCGTGAACAGCGCCGTGGCAGAGCTTTCCCGAATGGCTACCGTCGATCGCAAACTCGGCGACATTGCCGATGCACTATCGGATGCCTGTATCTCCCTTGAGGATTGCGCGAACGAGCTTCGTGCCTATCGCGATGGCATCGCCTTCGACCCGCGCGAGCTCGCTCGCATGCGTGAGCGGTATTCCGACCTCAAGGGTCTGTTGCGTCAGTGGGGTCCCACTATGGACGATGTTTTTGCCATGCGCGATCGCTCGCAAGAGCTGTTGTCGCTGGTAGACGATGGTGATGAGCAGATCAAGAAGGCGCGTGAAGCGCTTGGCGCAGCAGAGCATGAACTGTTCGCCGCCGCCAAGGCGCTTAAGCGTGCACGCAATACGGCGGCTCCGCGCTTCTGCCACGAGGTGGGCCGCCAGATGGCTCGCCTGGAGATGGGCAGCGCCGAGCTCGTCTGGGAGTCGCGTGATCTTCCCCGTGCTGAGTGGACGCCCGTTGGTCCTTCGAGCTACGAGCTGCTATACCGCAGCGGTGCCGGTTTGACGCCGCGCCCCCTGCGTCGAATTGCGTCGGGCGGCGAGCTCAGCCGCGTCATGCTGGCAAGTAAGGTTGTCCTCGGTAACGCGGACGGTGTCGATACGCTGGTGTTTGACGAGGTCGATGCTGGTGTCGGTGGCTCCACGGCGCGTGCGCTCGCGGGCGTGCTGGCAGATCTCGCCGCTACGCATCAGGTGATTGTCGTAACCCACTTGGCGCAGGTCGCCGTCATGGCTGACAAGCATTATGTCGTCAGCAAGGAACCGGGCGATGTTCCCCAGACGCATTTGGGCGAGGTAACCGGCGAAGCGCGTACTGCCGAGATCGCCCGCATGTTGAGCGGCGATCAGTCCGAGGCAAGCTTGGCCCACGCAAAGCAGATGCTCGAAGAAGCTCGAGGTTAGGTCGTATCAGCGGTGTTGGTGGGACAAAATAGACTGAAATTTTTGTCCCACTACGCGTTTTACTCCACAACCTTATCCGGCTGGATGAGCTCCTCGTAGTAGCTGATATGCTCACGCGCGTCTTTAATCTCGGGCAGCAGGAAGTTGTAGATGACTTCGATGATCATCGTGGCGCTGATCTTGGAGAACGCGAAGTCACCCGTTGTCAGCAACGCTTCGTGATTGACGGTATTAAAGGTGTAGTCGGCGAGGCGCGCAAGTGGGGATTTGCTGTCACTGCTGATGACGACTACGGTTGCGCCGCAGTTGCGAGCCGCTTTTGCCATGCGATTCAGTCGGCGCGATTTGCCAGAGTTTGAGATGAGCACGATGACGTCACCCGGGCGTAACGTGAGCGCAAAGCCGATTGATGTCTCGCTAATGGTGCTCGCCATGCAGCGCAGGCCCAGCTGCGAAAACTTAAACGTCGCATCGAGCGCGACCGCGTTCGTATTGCCCACAGCTGCAAACTCAATAACCCCGGCATTCTTAAGTGCGTGCACAACTGTGGCCAAGGTGTCGTGATCAATGCCGTCGATGGTCGCATTAAGCTCGCTTACCTTGGCAGCCAGGATGTTCTTGAGGCTCTGCTCCATATTGTCGAGCGAGACCTCGTCGGTCAGGCCCTCGTTGCGCTGGCTTTCCAAATCCCTCGCCAACGAAAACTGAAAGCTGCGGAAGCTACCAAAGCCCAGCTTGCGGCAGAAGCGCGAAACGGTCGCTTCGGACGTGGCAGCGGCGCGCGAGAGCTGAGCCGCCGTGAGGCGTGGCGCCTCGGAATGGTGCTCCAATATATAGTCGACAATGCGCTGCTCGGACTCGCTGTATCCCTGATGGGTACTAATGAGGGAAAGTGCGCTCTTGCTACTATCGGTCATGGATGGCTCCTGGTTGGCATGATAATCTAACTCGATTTGCAATGCCATAGTATACGGGCATTTTCAATTACAAGATACACCTTGCTGTTTCAAGTGTTGATGGTAAACTTTCACCTACCGTTTACGGTTATGAAAGAACCTTTCACCGGAGAATTGCACCTTGTCTCTTCTCACGCGGACGGTAGGTTGGTATCTTTCAGTTGTGGAAAAACGCGCATTGAAGCGCGTGTAGGGGAGCGCCCGCGGGCGCTGTACTCAAGAAGGAGGGACACATGGCTAAGTTTGACATCATCGCCGCGACCGGTTGCCCGACCGGCATTGCGCACACCTTCATGGCTAAGGAGGCGCTGGAGAAGGCAGCTGCCGAGCGCGGTCTGACCATTAAGGTCGAGACTCATGGCCAGGTCGGTGTCGAGAACGAGCTCACCAAGAGTGAGATCGCTGGTGCCAAGGCCGTCGTCGTCGCAGCCGACAAGGATGTCCAGGCTGAGCGTTTCGCCGGCAAGCCCATGGTTTCCGTTGGTGTTTCCAAGGCCCTGTCCGTTGAGGCCGCCGGTAAGCTGATTGACCGCGCGCTCGCCGCCAAGGGCGACGACACGGTTGCCGCTGCCGCCGATGTCGAGGACGAGGTCGAGGAGAAGGAGTCCATCGGTCACGTCATCTACAAGCACCTCATGAACGGCGTCAGCCACATGCTGGTCTTCGTCGTTGCCGGTGGTGTTCTGACCGCCATTTCGTTCCTGTGGGGCATCACGTCCTTTGATTCGACGGCTGCCGACTACAACAGCTTTGCCGCGATGCTCAAGATTATCGGCGGTATCGCCATGAACCTCATGGTTCCGGTGCTCTCCGCTTACATCGCCGAGTCCATCGGCAAGCGCCCGGCGCTCGTCCCCGGTTTCGTCGCCGGTATGATTGCCATCCAGGGCTTGCCTGTTAACGCCGATACCGGCATGATCGACGCCGGTGGCGCAGGTGTGGGCTTTGGCTTCCTAGGCGGCATCGTCGGCGGCTTCCTCGCTGGCTATGTCATCCTGCTGCTCGAGAAGGTTTTCTCTAAAATTCCTGCGAGCCTTAATGGCCTGAAGGCAATCTTCCTGTATCCGCTGTGCTCTACCGCCATCGTCGGTCTGGTCATGCTTGGTATTTCCGGCCCCATGGCTGCCATTAACCAGGGCATGATGGATTTCCTGCAGAGCCTCGGTAACTCCGGTCCGGTGATCCTTGGCCTGGCCATCGGCTGCATGTGCGCCTTTGATATGGGCGGCCCGGTCAACAAGGCTGCTTACGCTACTGGCACCTTCCTGCTCGGTACCGCTCTCGAAGCTGGCGTCGGCACCGAGACCTACAACTTCGGCACCAACTTCATGGCTGCCGTCTCCGCCGCTTGCATCGTTCCGCCGCTGATCACCACCTTCGCCGTCGTTGTCGGCAAGAAGTACTTCAGCCAGGAGGATCATGACGCCGGTATCGTCAACCTCATCCTTGGTTGCACCCACATCACCGAGGGCGCCATTCCGTTCATGACCAAGAACATCTGGCCCGTTATGCCCATCATGATGCTCGGTTCTTCCATCGCTTCCATCTTGACCATCTTCTTCAACGTTCACGATCCGGCGCCTCACGGCGGCTTCCTGGTCCTGCCCGTTGTCGAGAACGGTCCGCTGTGGGTCCTCGCGATCCTCATCGGCGCCGTGGTCGGTGGCATCCTGTTCGTGGCTTTCAAGAAGTACGACTTCGAGAAGAACCAGAAGCCCGCTCCTGCAACCAAGCCGGTTGAGGCCCCCAAGGCCGCTGCCGTCGAGGCCCCCAAGGCCGAGGCTGCTGACTTCGTGAAGGTCGAGAACGTCTTTGTCGCCGAGGACTTCGCTTCTCGTGACGAGGCTCTGAGCTTCGTTTCCAACCAGGCTGTCAAGGCCGGTATCGCCAGCGACGCCGACGCCGTGATGAACGCCTTCCTGGCCCGCGAGGCCGAGGGCACCACGGGCATGATGGAGGGCTTCGCCATCCCGCATGCCAAGTCCGACGCCATTACCGAGGCTGCCGTCATCGTCGTCAAGGACGAGTCCGGCGTGACCGGTTGGGACACCATGGACGGCGCTCCCGTCAACGTTGCCATCGCCCTGCTCATCCCGGGCGCTCAGGCTGGAACCACGCACCTCAAGATCCTGTCCAAGGTCGCCGAGGCGCTTATGGACGAGGACTTCCGTGCCACCGTCAAGGGTTCCACCGACGCCGCCGAGATCGCCAAGACGATCAACGCCCGCCTGGTCTAATCCACCAGCTCGCGAATAACATCGCCCCCTGTATATAAGGCGGAGTCCCTCCCCAGGGTCTCCGCCCTTTTTACATCCCTCCCATAAGTTGCGGTGAAATAGGGACTGTTTATACGATTCAACCCCAAATTCAGTCTCTATTTCATCGCAACTTATAAAAGGGCATAGAGAGGGCTGCCTATCGAGTCTTTGTCGCGAACAGGTCATCAGCCAGAATTCCGTTCGCACGATATTACTCTGGACCGACCGAGTTTCCGCAGCTCGCCTGCCGGGCGGGCGCGGGTTAAGTTTGTCGCGAGTTCCGCACGCAAAGGAAAGCACTTAATGTGCTTTCCGTCTTGCGCAGGACTGTAGAGCAGCAAACTTAACCGCCCCGCCCGGCGGGCGAGCGTGCAGGAACGACATCTGTCCAACAATTCGTCCGAAACATAATGAAAAACCGTTTGATGTGAGTTAATATAAACAACGTCGTGAATCTGACTCCTGCCACATGCATGACAGGGGTTAAACACAAAAAGGAGTCAATTATGGTTTCTGAGAAGGCTACCCTCGTTAATCCTCAGGGTCTGCACATGCGTCCGGCTGGTCTGTTCGCCTCCACCATGGGCAAGTACGCCTGTGACGTGACGGTCGTCACCCCCGAGAAGGAGGTCAACGGCAAGTCCCCGATGGCCCTCATGGCTGCTGGTATCCCCTGCGGCACTGAGGTCGAGGTCAAGTGCGACGGCGCTGACGAGGCCGAGGCTCTGGCTGCTGCCATCGAGCTCATCAAGAGCGGTCTTGGCGAGTAGAACTCAAACGGGTCGCATGTTGAACAACTAAGTTCATATTTGGGGGCGCAGTGACCTGTTGTAAGGTAGCTGCGCTCTTTTGTCATGGATATGGCAAAACGCTTTATCACATGACACGGAGAGAGGAATGGGAATGTATCAGGGAGTCAACGCTTCCGAGGGCATCGGTATCGGCACCGTCATGGTCGCCGTCGATCCCGACTTGACGTTTGAGCCGCACGAGGTTGCTGATTCGGCAGCAGAGAAGGAGCGCTATCAGTCCGCTCTTTCGGTCTTCTGCGAGAAGACCCAGGCTCAGGCCGACCACATGAAGGAGACGGTGGGCGAGGCCGAGGCCGAGATCATGAGCGGACACATTGTCCTGGCTCAGGACCCGGGCATGACCGACGCCATCAACGCCGCCATTGACGGCGGTACCTGCGCCGAGCAGGCGCTCATGGACACCTCGACCATGTTCGAGAACATGTTCCTGTCCATGGACGACGAGATGTTCCGTCTGCGCGCGGCCGACATCGCCGACATCCGCACCGGTATTCTGGCCGAGCTGCTGGGCAAGGAGGTCGTCGACCTCTCCGTCCTGCCCGAGAACACTGTCGTTGTCGTGCACGACCTCACGCCGTCCATGACCGCCACGATCGATAAGGCCCACGTTGCCGGTATCGTCACCGAGACCGGTGGCCGCACGTCGCACTCCGCGATCATCGCGCGCGCCCTCGAGATCCCGGCTGTCCTTTCGGTTTCCAACAGCTGCACCGCGCTGCGCAACGGTATGACCGTTGTCGTCGACGGTGGCAAGGGTATCGTTGAGGCCGATCCCGACGAGGAGACGCTCGCTGCCTACACCGCCAAGGCCGAGGCCTTCGCTGCCGAGAAGGCAGCCCTCGAGGCCTTCCGTGGCAAGCCGTCCGTGACTGCCGATGGCATCAAGAAGATCATCGCCTGCAACATCGGTAACCCCGATGACGTGCCCAACGCGCTCGATCACGACGCCGAGGCCATCGGTCTGTTCCGCTCCGAGTTCCTGTTCATGGACTCTGCCGAGCTTCCTTCCGAGGAGGAGCAGTTCAACGCCTACCGTAAGGTCGCCAGCGCGCTCAAGGGTGCTCCGGTCATCATCCGCACGCTCGATGTGGGTGGTGACAAGGAGATTCCGTATCTGCATATGGTCAAGGAAGATAACCCCTTCATGGGCTTCCGCGCCGTGCGTTACTGCCTGGCCAATCCCGACCAGTACAAGGTCCAGCTCCGCGCTCTGCTGCGCGCTAGCGCCTTCGGTGACGTAAAGATCATGATCCCGCTCGTCACTTGCGTCGAGGAGGTCTTGGCTGTCAAGGAGCTTGTCGAGCAGTGCAAGGCCGAGCTGACTGAAGAGGGTCGCAAGTTCAACGAGAACATCGAGGTCGGCATCATGGTTGAGACGCCTGCCGCTTCGCTGCTCGCAGACCGTCTTGCCGAGGTCGCCGACTTCTTCTCCATCGGCACCAACGACCTGATCGGCTACACCATGTGCGCCGACCGTGGCAACGACACCATCTCCAACCTGTACCAGGTTTACTATCCCGCCGTGCTCCGCTCGCTCAAGAACATCATCGAGAGCGGCGTGAAGGCCGGCATCATGGTCGGTATGTGCGGCGAGGCCGCTGCCGATCCGCTGCTCGAGCCGCTGCTGATCAGCTGGGGCCTGGAGGAGTTCTCGATGAGTGCTCCGTCGATCCTGCGCGCCCGTAAGACCATCAGCCAGTGGACCAAGGCCGAGTGCGACGAGCTCGCCGAGAAGGCGCTCGCCTGCAACACCGCCGCCGAGGTCAAGGCACTGCTCGAGTCCGCAGCTCGCTAATTTGGTATCAGAGGTAACCGCGTGGTTGGAATGGGCCGGCCACGCGGCCCTCACATATACAGGGGGTACTGTAAATGTTCTACACGCTAACCGCTAACCCGGCTGTCGACATGACGGTTTCGAGCTCTCCGCTCGAGCCCGACGAGAACGTCCGCACCGGTTCGGCCAGCTACACGGCTAACGGCAAGGGCCTCGACGTGTCCTTCGCCTTTAAGAAGATGGGCGTCGACACCGTCGCGCTCGGCTTCTTCGCCGGCTTCACGGGCAAGTTCATCGTCGAGGAGGTCATGAACCTGGGTTGCCTCTGCCGCCCGGTCTGGACCGACGGTATCACGCGCATTAACACCTACGTCAACGATGGCCAGCACGAGTACGGCATCCTGAACCCTGGTGCTCCGATCACGCCGCAGCACCAGAAGGAGCTCTATAACATCCTGGACACCGCGGGCGATCTCGAGTGCCTGATCGTTTCCGGCTCCGTGCCTCCCAAAGCTACGCCCGACTTCCTGGCTCAGGTCATGGAGCACGCTCAGGCTCGTGGCGCCGACGTCGTCCTGGACCTGTCCTCCGACAAGCTCAAGGAGCTCGCTCACAAGAAGCCGCTGCTCATCAAGCCGAACCATCACGAGATGAAGGCCATCTTCGGCGTGCCGGTCGACACCGACGACGAGGTTCGCGTTGCCATGAAGATGGCTCACGACGCTGGCGTTCAGAACGTGCTGCTCACCCGTGGTAGCCGCGGCGACGCTTACTTCTCCAACGGCGAGGACATCTGGTACGCCAAGCGTGAGTTCAACATCAAGCTGGTTTCTTCCGTCTGCGCTGGCGACTGCACCCTCGCTGCGTTCCTGCACAAGTGGTACAGGGATCGCGACAACGTCGAGGAGGCCATGAAGCTCGCTATGGCCACCGGCGCCAACGTTGCCGAGTCCGTCGGCATCGGCGACTTCGGTCACGTCGACGAGTACAGCAAGCGCGTTGCTGTCCGCAAGCTCGATCGTCAGTAATCGAAACGCGACATATTCGTGCGCATGCGGCGCCCCGGTTTCGGCTGGGGCGCCTTTTTTGTTCCGTCATTGGAGAGAGATGTTCTGCCGTACTTCATCGCTTCCACACCGTTCACCGAGTTGTCCTAGCCTTTTACCGATGGGTGGAATATACTTTCACCAACACGTTACTTCGTGAAAGGAACATTCATGATTTACACGCTCACTGCAAATCCCGCCATTGACTACAACATCTCCTGCGACGGCCTTGCTGCCAACACCGTCACGCGTACCCGTAACGCCGTCTACACGCCCAACGGCAAGGGTCTCAACGTCTCGTTCACCCTCGATCACTACGGTGTCGACACCACGATCCTGGGCTTTTTCGCCGGCTTCTCGGGCGAGTTTATCGTTAAGGGCGCCGAGGCCCTGGGCGTGCCCGTCAAGCCCGTTTGGACCGACGGCATCACGCGCGTCAATGTGTTCCTCAATGCCGGACCCGACACCGAGTACAACATGGTCAACGCCGGTGCCGCCATCAACGAGGCCAACGAGCAGGAGATGTTTGAGCTCATCGATTCGCTTGATGACATGACCTGCCTGGTCATCAGCGGCTCGCTGCCTCCCAACACTTCCGAGGGCTTCTTGGCCGAGGTCCTGCGCCGCGTCAAGGCCAAGGGGGCCGAGTTCGTCCTCGATATCTCGAGCCATCAGCTGGCAGACCTCATTGCCATGGAGCCGCTGCTGATTAAGCCCAACGACGACGAGCTGCTCGATATTTTTGGCATTAAGGTGAGCGGTGGCGACGACGAGTCCGTCAAGGGCGCGATGGCCGAGCTGCACGCCAAGGGCGCCAAGAATGTGCTGCTGACTCTTGGCGGCGCTGGTGCGTACTTCTCTAACGGCGAGCACATCTGGTTTGCCAACCGCACCTTCGACGTCAAGCTGCTGTCGACGGTGTGCGCCGGCGATTCCTCGCTCGCTGCCTTCCTGTCCGTGTGGCACGACGCCCCCGAGCGCGTCGAGGACGCCCTGCGCCTTTCGATGGCTACCGGCGCCAACGTGGTCGAGTGCCCGGGCCTGGGCGACTTTGCCAAGGTCGAGGAGTATAAGAAGGGCATCGCTATCCGCGAGGTCTGCTAACTCCGGCCTAAAGCTTGAGTATTTCGAGTGGTTCGCATCCGTCTTGGGAACAGGACGGATGCGTTTTTGTTTATCGGACTTGCGTGTGCAGTGGAGGCTGTTTCTTGCTAGACTTCTTGCAGACGCAATCGATAGCCAATTTGATAGTCGCAGGAGGCCATAGGCATGTGCAATGTTTCGCTCAACGGTACTCAACCGTCCGATGCGTCCCTGCGCGTCCTGCGCGCGCTTGAAGCGGCTGGTCTTGAGGCTTGGTACGTGGGCGGTTGGGTGCGCGACGCCCTTATGGGGTACCCCAGCCACGATGTTGATATGTGCTGTAGCGGCCTGTGGCAGGAGTCCAAAGCGGCGCTCGAGGCCGCCGGCATCGCGGTTGTGGAATCGGGCATTAAATTTGGCGGAATCACGGCTATTTCCGATGGCGAGCGTATCGAGGTCACCACGTACCGTCTGGATGGCTTTTACACCGATGGTCGTCATCCCCAGAGTGTGGAGCGTGCCGCCTCGCTCGAGGACGATCTGGCGCGCCGCGACTTTACCGTCAATGCCATGGCCTGGCATCCCGAGCGCGGGCTTGTCGACCGCTACGACGGCCAGGGTGACTTGGAGCGCAAGCTGATTCGCGCTGTCGGCGATCCCAAGCGTCGCTTTAACGAGGACGCCCTGCGCATGCTGCGTGCGGTGCGCTTTGCCTGCCGTCTGGACTTTATGATTGAGCCCGAGACCAAGCGTGCGCTTGCCGAGTGCGCGCCGCTGCTCGATGCCGTGGCGCGTGAGCGTGTGGGTATTGAGCTCGAGGGCATTCTTTCGACCGGTCATGGGGGAGACGCGATGCTCCGCTATCCTGAGCTCATCTGCGCCGCCGTGCCCGAGTTGGCAGCGGGTCGCGGGTTTGATCAGCGCAGTGTCTATCATGCGTTTAACGTCTACGTGCATATCGCCCGTGTGCTGACGGTGGCGGGGGAGCTCGCGCTGTGTGACGGCGTCGCGCCCTCGTCGAGCCTTATGTGGGCGGCGTTTTTGCACGATGTGTCCAAGCCCGAGTGCTTCACGGTCGACCATGCCGGTAGCGGACACTTCTACGGTCATCCCGAGCTCGGCGCCAAGAAGGCGCGCGTCATTATGGATCGCCTGGCGCTCTCGCACGACTTGGTGCGCGACGTGTGCCTGCTCATCAAATACCATGACAAGCCGCTGCGCCCCGAGCGCTCCTGTCTGCTCAATATGATGCGCGCGCTTTCGGGTGAGGGCGTCGACACGGCCCGCCTGATTGACGAGCTCATGGACCTTAAGCGTGCCGACACACTTGGCAAGGCCCCGTCGTGCTTCTATTATGTTGAGACGATTGAGGAGATGCGCGCGCTGGCGCACGAGCTGCTGAAGGCAGGGGAGCCCTATACGCTCAAGATGCTCGCCATCAACGGCGGCGACCTGATCCGTGCCGGAGTCAAGCCCGGGCCGGAACTGGGTCAGCTTCTCAACTCCGCCCTCGACGCCGTGATCGAAGACGATATTCCCAACGAGCGCGAAGCTCTTTTGGTTCATCTCAACTTGAATTAGCTACCAAGTTTACCTGCGTATTCCATAACCTGCCGACAATTTTTCGGCAATTTGGAATTTCTTCTTGCGCTGACGTTTTTTGTCCCGTAATATATTTCCTCGCAGCACGGCAGTGCAGATGTCATGTGGCCCGTTCGTCTAGCGGTTTAGGACGCCGCCCTCTCAAGGCGGAGATCACCAGTTCGAATCTGGTACGGGCTACCACGCATCTGATACCCGGACTTCCTATGGAAGGCCGGGTTTTTTTATTTTCAAACAACCGTCTGCAATTCCCGTTTGAACCAGAGCTTTGCGTTCTGCCTATGGCCCTTACGGGTACAATATCCAAGATATTTTGACTGTTAGAAGGAGTCTCATGACGGAGTCCTCTCAGCATTCGTCTAAGCCCCAGGTCGAGGTTGAGGCCTCGGGCGGAGATGACAATAAGAGCGCACGCCGCGGCGCCATCTTTATCGGCGTCGTGCTGGTAGGTTATATCGTCTATCTGGTGGTAACCGGGCAGATGGGGCAGTTCTGGGCCGCTATGTCGAGCGTCCAGGCGTCATGGCTCGTTGTCGCGTGTCTTTGCATGTTCATGTACCTGTTCTTTGGCATTGTGGCCTATGCGATCGCCGTCTGGCTCGATCCCAATTCGCCCGTCGGCATCCGCGACCTGATCTCGGTCGAGGCGAGTGGCATCTTCTTTGGTAACCTGACGCCCATGATGATGGGCTCCACCCCGGCTCAAATCTATCGCCTGACCAAGGCCGGCCAAAACGTGGGCGAGGCCGGCGCCACGCAATTCACGCGTTTTATCGTGTACCAGTTTGGCCTCGTTGCCTGGGGCGCTATCCTACTGCTTGCTCGCATGCCGTTTTTTGCCGAGCGCTATGGCGACATGACGTTGCTGTGCGTCTTTAGCTTTGGTGGGCACTGCTGCATCTTGCTGGGCATCTTCGCCGTCGCGCTCATGCCTAAGACCGTCACGCGCGTCGCCCATTGCATCATCAATTGGCTTGAGCGCATTGGTGTCTCGGCCACTAAGATCGAGGGATGGCGCACGTTTGTCGATGGCGAGATCTACTCCTTCTCCGAGAAGTTCAAGCTTTCAGCCGGACATTTTTCTTCCATGCTGCTCACGGTGGTCATCACCATGCTGCAACTCGCGTTTTTCTATCTGGTGCCGTATTTCCTGATGCTTGCCTTTGGCCACCACGAGGTCGACTTTTTCTCGGTCATGGCCGCGAGCGCCTTTGTCCAGCTGCTGAGCTCTGCGGTCCCCCTGCCCGGTGGAACTGGTGGCGCTGAGGGCGGCTTTGCATTGTTCTTGGGTCATTTCTTTGGGTCGGCTTCGACCGCCGGCTATCTGCTGTGGCGCCTCATTACGTTTATTGCGCCGACCATTTTGGCTGCGCCCCTGCTGGGACTTAAGAGCGCCCACAACGAGAGCATCCATGTGCGCTGGGATCGTGTGATGCGCAAGCTCGGCCGCACGCCTCAGACGCCCTCTGCGCCCACTATGCCGCACCCCACGAATGCTGTTACCGTTGATCCCAAGAAGCGCGCTCAGAAGGCTTCTGGGACCGCTAAGCTGGCTCATAAAGCCTATGTGCGCCAGACAGGCGATGGTATTCGCGTATCTCCGTCGGCATTCAATAAGAAGAAGCATCCCAAGTCGCAGTAGGGCAGTCGTGCGTTCTTCATGATGCGGGGCATATTTGTGCTGTATGGGGGATAATCCTCTTACGTAGATTATCTCTCATCTGTTGATGAATGCTTGCATATCGAAGGGACACGCCCATGGCAACCAGCAAACCGCGTCTTGATCGTCGCATCATTCGCAGCCGTAATGCCATCCTTTCGGCTTTCGAGCGCCTGCTCATGGAAAAGCCGCTGGCAGACATTACGGTGAGTGCCATCGCGCGCGAGGCCAATGTCGACCGCAAGACCTTTTACGTTCACTTTGGTACGGTTGACGGCCTGCTCGATGCCATTGCCGTCGATGTGGTGGAGATGATTGTCGACTCGGTCGAGAAAACGCTTGCTTCTATGGACGGTGACACCAGCGAGCGCGCTCTTGGCGCGGCGGCGACCTTCTTTAAAACCGTTAATGAGGCACTGTGCAACAACTTAGTGCTCAATCGTCAGCTGATCGAGAATATTCCGCTCGATGATTTCATGGCTCGTCTTCGTGCGCCGCTCGAACATGAGATTGCCGAGCGCGATCTGCTGCCCCAAGGTCTCAAGGACGAGATGTTCGACTACTATCTGGCGTTTTTGCTGTCGGGTATTATCGGTATCTATCGCACGTGGGCACTGTCTGACGGCTCGGTTCCTATCGAGCGCGTCTCTGAGGTCGCCAACGATCTGACTCTCAATGGTCTGTCGAGTCTGGAATCTCGCTTCGAATAGCATCGATAATTCAACAACTTATAGAAGTTGCGGTGGAATAGGGATTGTTTTGGTTATTGGAAGGCCGTTCTGGTCCCTATTTCACCGCAACTTAGTAAAACTGTTTTGATGGTAAGGCGGAGCAGCCTCGAAGATGAGCCTCGAGACTGCTCCGCTTCATTTCTGAGCGTTTGTCGTGTAGGGCAGCATTAATCGCCGTTTTTGAGTATGCGGCCCTGTTTTTCGAACTTGTGCATGTCGCTATCGGCCATGCCCTGCGACTTGTCCTCGTGACGCTTGGCGTATAACGGATCGTCGGAGTCGTTCCAGATGCGGTCGGCGACAGGTGACCATGCCTCGGCGGCAGCCTGGGTCTTTTCGCGCAGCTGCTCGGGTGACTCCTTCTCGATTAGGTCGGTGCTCATTGCGCCACTCTCGGCGACCAGTTTGGGCAGCACGTCGGGATTCTCGAGCATGGGGCATGGTTTGAGGTAGTTGTCGTTAAACGGCATGTTCTCGTAGTACTTCATAAAGAGGGGAGAGCGCAGCGCGTCGAGTAAACTCACATCGTGGATGTTGGCGTTTGAGTAGTGGATGAACACGCACGGCTCCACGTCTCCGGCGGCGTTGATGTGCAGGTAGCGGCGGCCGCCGGCGATACATCCGCCTACAAACTCGCCGTCGTTTTGGAAGTCGAGCGTAAACAGCGGCTTCTTCTCACGCATTTCGCGGATAAAGTGATACATGTGCTCGCGCTGCTCGGGCGTGGGCATGAGCTCGGGGGTTGCATTGCGGCCAACCGGCATAAAGTGGAAGTACCAGCAGAAGAGTGCTCCCTCGCCGATCATCCAGTCCATGTTCTCCTCGGTAGCAACCGTATCGGCATTGGCGCTGGTCCAACAGGTGGAGATACCAAACGGCAAGTCGCGCTCGCGCAGGAGTTTCATGGCGTGCTCGATCTTTGCGTAGGTACCCTCGCCGCGACGGGCGTCGGTGGTGTGCTCATTGCCCTCGGCGCTGATGGCGGGGACAAAATTACCTACGCGAATCATATCGTCGCAGAAGGCCTCGTCGATCAGCGTGGAGTTGGTAAAGCAGAGAAACACGCAGTCCTGATGTTTTTCGCAAATTCTGATCAGGTCGTGCTTGCGGACGAGCGGCTCGCCGCCGGTATAGATGTAGATATGCGTACCGAGCCCTTTGCCCTGCGTAACGATAGAGTCGATGTCTTCGAACGAGAGATTCTGCTTGTAGCCGTACTTGGCGGCCCAGCAGCCCGTACAATGCAGGTTGCAGGCGCTCGTGGGATCGAGCAGGATGGCCCACGGAACGTTGCACTGGTACTTTTCGCGGTTCTTTTCCTGCTCTGGCCAAGCTAGCAGGTTGGCGTCGACAATGAGGGTCTTAAGCAGTTTGGTTCGCATCTGGGGATTAAGGCTGAACACACGCATGATCAGGTCATACCAATTGCCGCGGCTCTTGATGACATTGGTGAATGCCTCTCGCTGTACAGGAAATACGCGATTGGGGACCAGCTTGTTCACGAGGTCCATGATTTTGTCGATGTTTTCTTGCGGGTTGTCGTCGAGATAATCGATGAGCTTGTTGAGCGCTGCACGCTCTGCTGACCGTGTAAGCGACATGGGTATATCCTTTCACGTGTGCTTAATGTGTGATAATACCCACTTGTGGATTAAACGAAGTCTAAAGATTTGTAGTGTGTCTATTCAACGAATCAATTTAATTTGGGGTGAAGCGTTATACGCCGACACCTTCTAAGTTGCGGTGAAATAGTGTCAGATGGGGATGCGGACGATTTCTTGGACCGCGCCTAGGCGTATCCATTGGAGTGGGTATGATGAATTGGACACCTAGTTAAGAGCGAAAGGTGTTCAAGATGACCCAAAGAAGAAAGCGATACGACAGGCAGTTCAAGGTCTCGGCGGCAAAGGTGGTCCTGTCCGGGGAAATGACGGTCAAAGGCCTATCGGAGGAACTCGGCATAAAGGATTCGACGCTGAGAAGATGGGCCCGCGAATACGAGGAGATGGGAGACGGCGCGTTCCCCGGAAACGGCTCCCCGAAGATCAACAAGGACTACGAGATCGTGAAGCTCAAGAAGAAGGTCGAGGAGCTCGAGCGCGAGAACGAGATACTAAAAAATTTCCGGGCCTTCTTGAGTCAAGACCATGCGTGAGGTTCGAGTTCCTCAAAGAGCATAGGGGCGAGATCGGCCCCATCAAGAAGGCATGCGGGCTGATGAAAGTCTCGAAATCCGGTTTCTACGAGTATCTCGGCCGGAAGAAGTCCGACGCCCAGATAGAGCGGGAGGCGATCGAAGGTTTCGTCGCCGAGGCCTTCGAGCGGCACAAGGGCCGTTACGGCTACCGGCGCATCAACCGCGAACTGCGAAAAAGCGGCATCGTCGTGAGCGAGAAGCGCGTGCTCCGCATCATGCAGAAGCTCGGACTTGCCGGAAAGGGCGCGACCCGAAAACACCGCATCCAGAAGAAGGTCGAGCCGGGAGACCCTCGGTTGAACCTGGTAGAGCGCGCTTTCACCGTGGGCGAGCGCAACAGGCTTTGGGTGGGCGACATCACCTACATACCCACAAGAGAAGGGTGGCTCTATCTCGCAGCCGTGATAGACGCCTTCTCCCGCAAGGTCGTGGGCTGGTCGATGTCCGAGCGCATCACCGAGAAGGTCGCGATCGACGCGATGGAGCAGGCGGTCGGCAGGGAGGGTCCGCCAGATGACGGCAGCCTCGTCTTCCATGACGATCAGGGCGCGCAGTACACCTCCCGTTCCTTCCAGCGGTGTCTGGACTCGCATGGCATAGTCCAGTCGGTATCAAGGCCCGGCACGCCGCTGGACAACGCGGTGGCCGAGTCGTTCTTCAAGACGCTGAAAAGGGAATTGGTGAAAGAGAGGAGCTATGGGACGAGGGACGAGGCCAAGCAGGACATCTTCAAGTACATAGAGCTCTATTACAATAGGGTGCGCATGCATTCCACCCTGGGCTACATGTCTCCAGTGGAATACGAGCGGCAATACGCTTGAGGATCCTTAAAAGAAAGTCCAGTTTATCCTTCCCACTCCACATTGGAATCCTCCGATGCGCCTTCGCACGCTTGCATGACCTCGATACCATGCGATCGTGCGAACTCGACGAGCTCTGCGTTGCGGGCGTTTATGGTGCCGAAGGCGGCGGGGCACACGATAAGGCGCGCGCAGTGGACGAGGAGCTCTTTGGCGCGGGCTATGGTTTTATCCCCGATCGGCTCGAAGGCGCGCTCGGCCACGCATTCCGTCGCCAGGTCGCGCGCGAGCTCGCAGTCGATGTCCCCTTCGTGCAGAATGCCCGCGTAGAACGCCTTGCCCTGCCGGATGAGCTGGCGAAACACAGCTGACCCCGTACCTGCGCCGGCGATGACGAACGTGTGCGCATCGCCGTGTGGGCGCCCAATTTCCACGCTGCCGAAGCGCTCGTTGAAGGTGCCATGTTGAAGGCCGTAGAGCTCGCCAATCGTCTCGCGCGTGAATATGTCCTCGGGTGCGCCGGCGCGGAAGACCCGGCCGTCCTTCACGCAAATCACCTTGTCGGCGCTTTTCTGCGCGAGCTCGAGTTCGTGGATGGACATGATGACAGCAACATTCCGCGATTTCGCAAGGTGGCGAAGTATTCGCAGCAGGTCGATCTGGTAGCGGATATCGAGATACGACGTGGGCTCATCGAGCACGAGCACACGCGGATCCTGCGCGATGGCGCGTGCGAGCATGACGCGCTGGCGTTGCCCGTCGCTTATCTGCATGAAGTCGCGCTCGGCGAGCCCTTCCACATGTGCGGTTTTCATGGCCTCGTCGACCCGATTATGGTCATCGGGCGTGAGTGTGCCCATTCGCCCGGTGTAGGGATGCCTTCCCGCCTCTACGATATCGCGGCAGGTGAGGAGCTCGGTCCGGGGGCGATCTGTCAGCATAACGGCAAGGTTCCTTGCGAACTCCGCCGTCTTCCATCGGGAAATCTCTCGCCCGTCGAGCTCGACCGTGCCGGCATGCGGTGCCAGATGGCGTGTGATTGTTTTCAAGATGGTCGACTTGCCCGAGCCGTTCGGCCCGATGAGCGCCACGACGTCGCCCGCGCGAACCTCCAGATCGACGCCTTCGACTACGACCTTCTTGTCGTAACCCGCCGACAGGTCGCTTATGCGGAAAAGCGGCGCTCCGTCAGCCTGCGTTTCGACCGGGGTTTCGAGGTTCGACTCCCCTCCGAGCGTTTTGGGCTGCGGCACGAATTTCCCCATCTACCTCACCCGCTTCTTCAACATGAGTGCGATAACCACCGGCGCGCCGAAGATGGCGGTGACGGCGCTGATGGAAAGCTCGACGGGGGAGAACAGCGTGCGTGCGATCAAATCGCAGCCCGCGCAGAAGATGGCGCCTCCCAAGAAGCACGCAGGAATCACGCGGATGGGCTTCGACGACTTCAGCGCCGACTTCACGAGATGCGGAACCGCGATGCCTACGAACGACACCGGACCAGCGAACGCGGTCACGCAGGCGGAGAGCATGCTCGCTAGAAGGACGAGCACCACGCGGAAGGGTGCGACGTTCACGCCGACGCTTTTCGCGTAGGCTTCTCCCAGCTGGAAGGCGGAAAGGGGCTTCGATATCGCGAATACGCATGCGCTCACGGTGATCACCACGACCGCGATGACCGCGATGTCGTCCCAGCTCGAACCCGAAAAGCTACCCAAAGACCAGTTGTGCAGGTTCACGATGGACTGGTCGTCGGCGAAGGCGATGAGGAAGTTCGTCGCCGCCGAGCAGATGTATCCCACCATGACGCCCGCCACGATGAGCATGGCCATGGAACTTATGCGCCGTGCGATGAGGAGCACGAAGCCGATGGTGATAAGCGAGCCCAGAAACGCTGCGGCCACCATGGCCGGCGAGGACATGGCCTGGTTCGCGCCCAGAAGTACGATCATCGTAAGCGCGACGACGAACTTTGCGCCCGAGGAGACGCCCATGATGAACGGGTCGGCGATGGGATTGTTGAAAAACGTCTGCAGCAGGAACCCGGAGAGCGAAAGTGCCCCGCCGAGAAGCACGGCTGAAAGCACGCGCGGCAGGCGAATCTCCCAGATGACTTGGCTTTCCATGGAATTGGCCGCGCCGCCCGAAAGGATGCCGGGGATGTGGTCTGCGGGCACGAGCACGCTCCCGATGCACAGGTTGGCCCCGACGAGCACGATGAGGGCAACGGCGAGCAGCGCCGTCACGACGCGACACCGCGCGGCGCGCCCCGATTCGTCGTATGTCATGGAAAGTCGGCTTCTCATGGTGCTAGCCGAGCTTCCTCAGATAATGGAAGTCGCTCGCGTCATCGCCGGTGAACGCCCCGTGCAGCTCGTCGATAATGTCGGCGGTAGAAGTCATCTGCTGGTACATGTCGGCGCTTGTGACCCAGACGTTGCCGTTCTTCACGGCTTTGAACTGCGACAATAGCGCGTTTTTGCCTACAAAGTCGTTCAAGGTGGCAACCGATTCGTCGATGGTGCCGTTGTAGACGATGATGTCGGCATCCTTCGCCGTCGCGTAGAAGCGCTCCATTTCGAGCGTTACTGACGAACCTGACGTCGACGCCGTCTGCGCGTCATCGAGCGCGTAGTTGCCGCCTGCAAGCTCGATCATCTGCGCCACGTAGTCGCCCGCCCGCCGCGTGACGGCGGCCCCGTTCGAGTTAATGTAGAAATACGCCACGGTTTTACCTGACGACGCAAGCCTCGACGTTTGCTCGACGCGGGCCTTCTGCTCGTTGAACAGGTGCGCGGCCTCGTCTTCCTTGTCGAACAGGACGCCGAAAAGCTTAATCCACTCGACGCGCCCGAGTGCTTCGGGCTCGCTCGACGACTGTTCGGTGAGCACGACGAGTCCGAGCTTCTGCAGCTTTTCCTTCACATCGGGTGTGTGGTTGATCATGGTGTTCTCGATGGCGAGCGTGCAGCCCGAGGCCGATATTCGCTCGTAGTCGGGCGCGCTGTACTTGCCGCCGTAGGCGATCGCCCCACTTTCGAGCGCGCTTTTGAAGCCCGCGACCGAGCAATCGTCGGCCTTCGTGCCCGACATGAAGATATTGTCGTTCGCATCGAGCGCGTCGACCAGGCACATCGTCGCCGACGACACGAGGTACACCTTGTCGGCGGGGCGCCTTATGACCGCGATGTCAGAGCTCAACCCATCAGGTACCTTCGCATCTTGCGGTACCACGAGGAAGCGCTCCCCGTTCGAAACGCAGATAAGCCGCAGGCCGCCTTCGAACTCGTCGACAGTGAAGTGCTTGGCGTATTCAAGCTGAAGCGTCCCCGTCGGCTCCCAGCCGCAGCCCAAATCTGGGTTGTGGAAGTCGGCCGCGGCGCTTGAAGCCGTTCCCGCGGGGGAGTCGCCGCTTGCATCGTCGCCCGATTTCTCCTTCATGGTGGATGAGTCGAAGTGGAGCGTGTAGTCGATGGTGTGCGGCGTCGACATGGCGACGGTCTCGGCCGACACGGCGATGTCCTCGTCGAGCGTGACGGGTATCTCGAACGTGGAGTTGCCGCCGTCGTTTATGGGCGCGTAGTCCACGCCGTCGATGGTCATCTTGTCGTAGTTCGAACTCGACCAGGTGACCGTCGCGGTGTAGGTGTCGCCATCCTTCACAATTGTGGTGGGTGAGGCGATGCTTGCGCGCCCTGACCCGCCGGAAAGCGAGACGCTCACAGTGTATTCCTGAGAGCCCGTCGTGGCACCGGTCGCGTTCGGGCTCGCACTGCACCCCGCGAAGGGAAGCGCGAGCAGGGCGACGAGAACGCAGGCGATCGCGCGCGCCGCGATGCTGTGGCGCTTCCTGTTTTCCCCCTTGGGAAGAATCGACCGCATGGCGTTACTTCAGTGCGTCGGCGCGCAGATCGACGCCGGCGGATTCGAACACGAGCGTGCGGTCGTACCACTGCTCTTTTCTAATACTCCACGCGGCGCAGGCGGTGTCCTCGTCGAGCGCTTCAACGGGCACGTCGTAGGTGTACTTGCCTTCCGCGTTTTCCACATAGGGGATGAAGTCGGCCTCGCTCGCGGCGGCAGCCTCGTCACCCGTGCCCATGAAGAGCTTGCCGTAGCCCGTGCCGGAAAGTGTCATCACGCAGTGCATGGAGCCGTTTTCCACGATGAGCTGGGCGTCCACAATCCTGAACATGTTCGAGCTGGAATCTACGGTGATCGGATAGGTGCCGTCGGCCACCTTGTCGGCGGTGATGGGGGCAGCGCTTGCGCCCTCGGGCGCATCGGCCGCCTGTTCGGTCTTTTCCTGGGAATCGGCATCGCTTGCCTTTGCGCTGTCGATTGAATTTCCGCCGCAGCCGGCGAGCGAGAACGCGAAAAGCGCCGCTGACAGGGCGAAGGCGAGGGTTTTCTTCAACATGGAGGGAGGTTCCTTTCAATCGCTTCGACCGCCCGCTCGTGCGGTGGGCGGGCGGGACGCGAATGCAACGGGCATGCGCCGTCGGTCGGGGAAGGCGCATGCCCGTTGCACAGGGACGCGACCGGCGCCCCCGTGCGCGGCGAGTTTACAGCTTGGCGATGGCGTCGTCCACGTGTGAGACGTAGATGTCGTCGACCGCGGCGTTCTGTCCCAGACCCTGGAGCAGGCACGTCACTTCGAAGCCGGCGGCCACGAACTTCGCAGCCCAGCTGTCGGGGTCGGTCTCGTCTGCCATGTCGTTGTTCGCGTGGTCGCCCGCGACCACCATGAACGGCGCGAGCACGGCCTTCTTGTACCCTGCGGCGCTCGCGGCGGCGATAACATCCTCGCAGGTCGGTTCAGCCTCGACGGTGCCGACGAAGAACTGCGTCAAGCCCTCGTTCTTGAACACTTCCTGCATCTTGGCATAGTCGGCGTTGGAATCGGCTTCGGTGCCGTGGCCCATGAGGCACAGCGCCGTCTTGCCGTCGTCGAAGGACGCCATGTTCTCCTTAATGGCGGCGGCCACCTTCTTGTAGTCGTCGTCGGAGGTGAGCAGCGGGTCGCCGAGCGAGATCTTGTCGAACTTGTCGGCGTACTTGTCGAGCTCGTCTTTCACGTCGGCGTATTCCAGGCCAGCCATGAGATGCGTCGGCTGCACGACGATTTCCTTCACGCCGTCTTCCACGCAGCGGTCGAGCGCCTCGGTCATGTTGTCGATCGTGATGCCGTCGCGCTTCTTCAGCTTGTCGATGATGATCTGCGCGGTGAAGGCGCGGCGGATGTCGTAGTCCTGCCAGTACTTCTCGCGGATAGCGTCTTCGATGGCGCCGATGGTGATGTGGCGCGAGTCGTTGTAGCTCGTGCCGAAGCTCGTGACGAGGATGACCGGCTTCACGGCCTTCTCCTTTTCGCTCGATTTCTCGGAACTCGCGGAGGTGCTGGAGCAGCCCGCGAGCGCGACTCCGGCGAGCGCGAAGGCTCCGGTTGCTGCGGCGCCCATGAAGCCGCGGCGTGACATCTGGTCGGACATGGTTTTTCCTTTCCTCGGTTTGCCGGTCCCCCGGCGACAGTTGCTTGTCGGCACAAGCGAAAGAAAAGCGCACCCCTCGGGGTTCACAAGGAGCTAACGCCACGGCGATGCCGTGAGGAAAAGGCGAAGCAGTCTGGCTTGGGGCGCGAGGCGGTTCGCCCGTGCGTCCTATACAGTAATGTCCCTTGCCCAGGATTCCCACCTGGTTCCCTCCGCAAGCCAGCGCGGGCTGTGCGGGCGCCGCGCCGGTCATTTCCTTTTATCCGATTGTCATATGCTCGTTGCCGAATCTTTTACTATGATAGTGGGCACTTTTGAACGTGTCAAAGCCAGGGCGGGCGGCATTGCGCCTCCTGCCTGCGTATTTGCGCCGATTGCCGCTGCGGGCGCCGTGTTTTGGCCGCTGCGCGAATGGCAGCGTAAACGGTTGCGATGAGAAACGGGAAGGGAAGGCTCGGATGATTCATATCGTTGGCGCTGGCTCGGGCGCCGCCGACCTTATCACGCTGCGCGGGGCGCGCCTTTTGCGCGCGGCCGACGTGGTCGTTTGGGCGGGGAGCCTTGTGAACCCCGAGCTGCTCGCCGAGTGCAAGGAATCCTGCATCGTCTACGACAGCGCGCACATGACCTTGGAGGAAGTGCTCGACGTGATGTGCGCGGCAGATGCGCGGGGCGAGGAAGTGGTGCGCCTGCACACGGGCGACCCGTGCCTGTACGGCGCCATCCAGGAGCAGATGGACGCGCTCGACGCGCGCGGCGTGGACTACGAGGTGGTGCCCGGCGTGTCGAGCTTTTGCGGTGCCGCGGCGGCGCTTCGCCAGGAATATACGCTGCCGGGAATCAGCCAGTCGGTCGTGATCACGCGGCTTTCCGGACGTACCCCCATGCCCGCGGGCGAGGGCATGCGCACCATGGCGGAAAGTGGCTCGACTATGGTCATCTTCCTGAGCTCGGGTATGCTCGCCGAGCTTTCCGCCGAGCTTTTGGCCGCGGGCCGCAGCTCCGACGAGCCGGCCGCGCTCGTGTACAAGGCGACCTGGCCTGAGGAGCGCGTGGTGCGATGCACAGTGGGCACGCTCGCCGATGCGGGCGCGCGAGAGGGCATCGACCGCACGGCGCTCGTGGTGGTGGGCCGCGTGCTCGGAGCTCGCGGCGGGTTTTCGCACAACGGCGCGCAAGCAGAGTCGTACGAGCGCAGCAAGCTTTACGACCCTTCGTTTGCCACGGGGTATCGGAAGGCGAGCAGCTAGCGTGGCCTTCGAGCACTACATATATACCGGGACGACCCGCCTGCGCTGCGGCTACACCACGGGGAGCTGCGCCGCGCTCGCGGCGAAGGCGGCCTGCGAGATGCTTTTGTCACGAAAGCCCGTCGGCCGCGTGTCGATCGTCACCCCCGGCGGGCTGCCCGTCGAGGCGAACGTGGTCGACGCATGCATCGGCGAGGGGTGCGCCCAGTGCGCCGTGCGAAAGGACGCAGGCGACGATGCCGATGTGACTGACGGCGTACTCGTGTACGCGCACGTGGAACATGCGGGGTCGGGCACGGGTGCTGCGGGCAGCAAGGACGTGCCCGCGCGCGAATCGGAAGTTTCCGTCGATGGCGGCGTGGGCGTGGGGCGCGTGACATTGCCCGGGCTCGAGCAGCCGGTGGGGGCGGCCGCCATCAACGCGACGCCGCGCGCGATGATCACTTCGGCGGTGCGCGAGGTGTGCGCCGCGCACGGCTTTTCTGGAAATATTGCTGTGACGATTTCGGTACCCGAGGGTGTTGCCCTTGCCAAAAAGACCTTCAACCCGCATCTGGGGATAGAGGGCGGCATCTCCATCCTGGGCACGACGGGCATCGTCGAGCCGCGCAGCCTCGCTGCCTTGCGCGACAGCATCGAGCTCGAGATCCGGCAGCATGCGGCTATGGGGCGGCGCGGAGTCGTGCTCACGCCCGGCAACTACGGCGGGCAGTTCATCTCGGGGCATTTCCACCTAAACGGTGCGCCGGTGGTCTTCATCTCCAACTTTGTGGGCGATGCGATTGACTGCTGCGTTCGCGAGGGATTTACCAATGTCCTTCTTGTGGGACACATCGGCAAGTTGGTGAAGGTCGCGGGCGGCATCATGGACACCCATTCGCGTACCGCCGACTGCCGCGCGGAGATTCTGGCCGCCCACGCGGCCATGGCCGGCGCGGGCGCGAAGACCGTGCGCGAGATCATGTCGTCCGTCACGACCACGGCGGCGCTCGAGGTAATCGAGGCCGCCGGCGTTGGGGACGCTGCGCGCGCCTCGCTCGCTGCGGCAATTGAGGACAGGTTGCGCCGCCGCGCGGCGGGCGCATGCGACATCGCCGCGGTCGTGTTCGACGCCGAGCGCCGCGAGCTTTTCCGCACGTCGGGCGCCGATGCAGTTATCGGGAAATTGGGGGCGACGTATGAGTAAAGGCGTTCTGTACGGGGTGCGCCGTGCAATCGGCTGGCCGGGGACGAAGGTGGTCATGAAGGCGCGCCGCTCGCTTGCGGACACGAAGCGCTTCCTTTGCGAGGAGGGTGCCTTCGACGGTGCCGAGCTTGTAGAGGACTGTGGGCTTCCGGGCGAGCGCGTGTACCGCTCGCTCGACGATGTGCCCGATCGGGGCAGCTACTTCTCGACGATGGTGGTGCGCTAGATGAGGGTTTCCTGCATAGCGTTCACTGAGAGGGGGTATGCGTTGGCGGTGCGCACCGCACACGCGCTTTCCGATTGCGCGCAGACAGGTGAAGACGACCCTGGCTGGGACGTTTCCGTTTCGCGCGGGTTCGGCGAGGGGAAGGCCGACCTGCGCGCATGGACGGCGCTCGCGTGGGAAGCGTCGGACGCGCTTCTGTTCGTGGGCGCGGCGGGCATCGCCGTGCGGGCGATCGCGCCGCATGTCGCCTCGAAGGCAAACGATCCCGCGGTTGTGGCGATCGACGAGGCGGGGCGCTTTGCCGTCCCGCTTTTGTCGGGGCATTTGGGCGGTGCGAACGAGCTTGCGCAAACTGTGGCACGCGCGGCAGGGGCCATCCCCGTCATCACCACGGCGACCGACGTCCGCGGCGTGTGGGCGGTGGATACGTGGGCGCGCTGTGCGGGGCTCGCCGTTTCGAATCCCGAGGCCATCAAGCGAGTGTCGGCGCGGCTGCTTTCGGGCGGGCGCGTGGCGCTCTATTCCGACATGCCGATTTCGGGACAGCCGCCTGAGGGGGTTGACATTGCGTCCGACCGCGCTCGGGCCGATATCGTCGTGTCGCCGTTCGCTGGCGCGAATGCAAGTGCGTCCGTTCGTGCGGCGGAGACAACGGGCGAGGTCGTGCCCGCCGGTGAGACGGGGAAGCCGGCGGGCGTGCGGGCGCAGGCGCCTGCGCCCGAGCCGCTTCGCCTTGTCGTGCCCTGCATCGTTGCGGGCATAGGATGCCGTCGCGGTGCGTGCGCCGAAGCGATCGAGGAGGCGTTTCTTCTCGCGTGCGGGCAGGTGGGTATCTCGCCTTCGGCCGTGCGCGAGGCGGCGACGATCGACGTGAAGGCGCACGAGGAGGGTCTGCTCGCCTTCTGCTGCGCGCGCAATATCCCGCTTGCGACGTATTCCGCAGAGGAGTTGTCGCAGGTCGAAGGCAGCGTTTCGCCATCTGATTTCGTGCGCGCGACGGTGGGGGTCGACAACGTGTGCGAGCGGGCAGCGCTCGCGGAGGGGGGCAAACTTATCTTCCCGAAGCTCGCTCACGGCGGCGTGACCGTCGCGTTTTCCAAGGCAACTATTAAACTTTCGTTTAAGGAGCGGTGATGGGAAAGCTCTTCGTGGTGGGAATCGGCCCGGGCGGCCCCGACGGCATGACGATTGCGGCTCGACGTGCGCTCGAGGCGTCCGACGTCGTTGTGGGTTACACGAAATACGTGGAGCTCGCGCTCGCCGCCGTGCCCGACGCGGCGCATCTCGCGACGCCGATGATGCACGAGGTCGAACGGTGCCGCCTTGCGCTTTCGCGCGCGCAGAGTGGAGAAGCCGTGGCGCTCGTGTGCAGCGGCGACGCGGGCGTGTACGGCATGGCGAGCCCCGTGCTGGAGCTTGCGGAGGACTACCCCGATGTAGACGTGGAAGTTATCGCCGGGGCCACCGCGGCTCAGAGCGGGTCGGCGGTGCTCGGCGCCCCGCTTGCCCACGACTTCGCGGTCGTGTCGCTCTCCGACCTGCTCACGCCATGGGAGGTCATCGAGCGCAGGCTCGCCGCCGTGGCGAGCGCCGACTTCTGCATCTGTTTGTACAACCCGCGCAGCAGAAAGCGCGCCGACAGGCTCTCACGCGCGGCGAAGATTATGCTCGAATGGAAGGCCCCCGACACGCTCTGCGGCTGGGTACGCAACATCGGGCGCGAGGGGCAGCAGTCGGGCATGTGCAGGCTCTCCGAGCTGGGGGAGATCGACGCCGACATGTTCACCACCGTGTTCGTCGGCAACGCGGACACGAAGCTCGTAGGCGGCCGTATGGTCACGCCGCGCGGGTATCGGGAGATTCCATGCGAAAGGTAACGATCATCGGGGCGGGGCCCGGAAACCCCGACTTGCTCTCGCGCGCGGCGCTCGACGCGATCGACATCGCCGACGTGGTCATCGGCGCTCATCGCGCGCTTGCCGGCATCGACGTGCCGCCCGACGTGGTGAGATGCGAGCTCGTGAAGACGGCGGACATCGTCGCCGCGCTCACCGATGCGGCGTCGTGGCAGCGCGTCGTGGTCGTGATGACGGGCGATGTGGGGCTGTTCAGCGGCGCGCGCCGCCTGGTGGAGGCGCTCTCCGGCGACGCGCAGGTGGACGTGCGCGTCATTCCCGGCATAAGCTCAGCGTCGTATCTCGCCGCGCGCCTCGCGCGTCCATGGCAGGATTGGCGCTTCGCGAGCGCTCACGGCGTGGCGTGCGACATCGTGGCCGAGGCCGAGCGCGCAGGTGAGCTCTTCCTCGTCACGTCGGGCGGGGAAGATCCCTCGCGGCTTTCGGGCGAGCTTGTGCAGGCGGGCTTCGGGGACGCGTGCGTGACGGTGGCCGAGCGCCTGTCGTACCCCGACGAGCGCATCACCTGCGCGACCGCAAGTGAAATCACAGGTCAGACGTTCGACGACTTGAACGTGATGCTTATCGATTTCGCAGGCGGCGCCGGGTCGCCTGCGGGCTCTAGCGCAGCCTCCGAGGTGCCGGCCGGCGTGTCTGCGTCCGCGGCGGCTTCTTCCGCGGCGGACTCTGCGGGCGCATCCCGCGCCGCGAGTTCCCGCTGGCCGTACGCTTCCTCGGGCATTCCCGACGAGCTCTTCATCCGCGGCGACGTTCCCATGACCAAGCAGGAGGTGCGCGCCGTCGCGCTCGCGAAGCTGCGCCTTACCGCGACCGACACCGTGTGGGACGTCGGCGCCGGCACGGGGAGCGTGTCGATCGAGGCGGCGCTCGTCGCGCGAGCGGGGTCGGTATGGGCGGTCGAGCGCAACGCGGCCGGCGTGCGGCTCATCCGAGAGAACGCGGATGCATTCGGGTGCGGCAACGTGCATGCGGTCCTCGGTGTCGCCCCCGAAGCGCTCGCGATACTGCCCGTCCCCGACGCCGTGTTCGTCGGCGGGAGCGCGGGCGAGCTTCCCTCCATCGTGGAGGTGGCGCTCGAGAAGAACTCGCAGGTTCGCCTGTGCGTGCCATGCGTCACCGTTGAGACGCTCACCGAGGCGTGCGCGCTCCTCTCGAGTTCGCGCTTTAAGGGGTTCGAGGCTTGCCAGGTGTCGGCCGCCCGCGCCGAGGCTGTAGGCTCGCACCATCTTATGAAGGCGCAAAACCCCGTGTTCCTCGTCAGCGCGCGTGGTGCAGGTGGGGAAGGCGGCGCCCGGTGAGCACGACCATCCCGCGCTTCATGGTCGCTGCGCCCTCAAGCGGGAGCGGCAAGACGGTCGTTACGTGCGCGCTCCTGCGCGCGCTCGCGCGCCGCGGCCTTGCATGCGCGGCCTTCAAATGCGGCCCCGACTACATTGATCCGCTCTTTCATCGTCGCGTCGTGGGCGCGCGCTCGGGCAACTTAGACGGCTTCTTCACCGACGCCCCGACGCTGCGCGCCCTGCTCGCACGCGGCGCCGCGGGCGCGGATGTCGCGGTGCTCGAGGGGGTCATGGGCTTCTACGACGGCATGGCGCCCGGCGTGGCCGACGCGAGCAGCTACCAGGTTGCGCGCGACACGGAAACGCCGGTCGTTTTAGTGGTGAACGGGCGCGGGGCGTCTTTATCGCTCGCCGCCGTAATTCGCGGCATCGCCGAGTTCCTGCCTTGTGCGAACGTGCGCGGCGTCGTGCTGAACAAGACGAGCGCCGCTGCCTGCGCCTACGCGGCGCCTGCGATCGAGAAGCACACGGGCGTCGCGGTTTTGGGTAATATTCCCGCCGACGAGGCGTTCTCGCTCGAAAGCCGGCATCTGGGGCTTGTGACCGCCGACGAGGTCGAGCAGCTCTCCGCGCGCATCGACAAGATGGCCGAGCTGGTGGAAAAGAGCGTCGACGTCGACCGCTTGCTCGAAATAGCGGCGACGGCACCCGATATCTGCGAGGAACCTTACCGGTTGGAGCCGATCGCGGGAGCGCGGCCCATCGTCGCCGTTGCGCGTGACGAGGCGTTCTCGTTCTACTACGAGGAGAACCTGCGCGCGCTCGAGGACCTGGGTTGCGAGCTGGCCTTTTTCAGCCCCCTGTGTGATAGCGAGTTGCCGCGGGGGACAAGCGCCCTCTATCTGGGAGGCGGCTACCCGGAGCTCCATGTGCGGCAGCTCTCCGAGAACGCGCCGATGCGCGAGGCGGTGCGGCGTGCGGTGGAATCCGGCATGCCGACGGTTGCCGAATGCGGTGGGTTTCTGTACCTGCAGCGCGAAATCTCCGATAGCGAGGGGCGGCGCTGGCCTGTTGTGGGCGCCCTTGAGGGCGCAAGCGAGAACGGGGGAAGGCTGTCCCATTTCGGGTACGTGGAGCTCACTTCCCAACGCGACGGGCTCTACGGGCCGTGCGGCACACGCATCAGCGCGCACGAGTTCCACTACTGGCAGTCCACCTGCCCGGGCGGCGACTTCTGGGCGCAGAAGCCCCGGCGCGACAAGGGCTGGCCGTGCATGACGACCACCCCGTCCCTGGTTGCGGGCTTCCCGCATGTGTACTATCCTGCGAACCCCGACGTTGCGCGCGCGTTCGCGTCTGCCGCAGCGTCGTTCGCAGAGAGGAGACGGCATGGCTGAAGCAACCGAAACCGCGCTTGCCAGCATCCGCGAGGAAGTCGAGCGCGCGTTCTCGTCGGCGCCGGGCGCCGTGCTCGAAGCCGCGCTCTCCCGCATCGCGCCCGCAGACGAGTGCGCCCGCGCCGCCGCGTACGCCGCGTGGGACTCCATCGCGCACCCCTTGGGGGGATTGGGCGACTTTGAAGACGCCGTCGCGTGTATCGCCGCAGCTCAGGGGAGCGCCGAGGTGGCCGAGTTTCCCCGTGCGCTCGCGGTATTCTTCTCCGACAACGGGGTCGTTGCCGAAGGCGTGTCGCAAAGCGGACAAGACGTGACGCGAGCCGTCGCGCGCAACATGTGCGAGGGAGCCACGAGCGCCTGCCGCATGGCGGCGTTCGCGGGTGCCGAGGTCGTGCCCGTCGACGTGGGTATGGCCCGGGGCATAGAAGACGCGCGCATGGTACGCGCGAACGTGCGGCGGGGGAGCGGCAACATCGCGCACGGCCCCGCTATGTCTCGCGATGGGGCTGCGCGCGCGATCGAGGTCGGAATCGCCGTCGCGTGCGGGCTTGCTCGCGCCGGCGTGCGCCTTCTCGCCGCGGGCGAGATGGGCATCGGCAACACGACCACCTCGGCGGCGGTGGCCGCAGTGCTCATCCGGGCGGACGCGCGGAGCCTCGTCGGCCGCGGCGCGGGGCTCTCGGACGCCTCGCTCGCGCGTAAGCGCGACGTGGTCGAGCGCGCTATCGACGCGAACTCGCCCGATCCCGCCGACCCGATCGACGTGCTCTCGAAGGTGGGCGGATTCGACATCGCGGCGATGTGCGGCTTCTACCTGGGGGCCGCGGCCTCGAAGGCGCCGGCGCTCCTCGACGGGGTCATATCCTGCACGGCGGCCCTGTGCGCGGTGCGCCTTTGCCCCAACGCCTTGGGCTACCTCGTGGGCACCCACGCATCGAGCGAACCCGCAAGCCAGGAGCTCCTTCGCGAGCTCGGCATAAAGGCACCCCTCGTCGCAGGCATGCACTTGGGCGAGGGCGCGGGCGCCATGGCGTATCTGCCCCTTCTGGATTCGGCGCTGCGCGTGTACCGGGATGGGAAGACGTTCACGGCGACTGGCATGGCTGCTTACGAGCATTTCGAGGCTGGGAAATGACGGTGACACTCGTCATCGGCGCCGCCGCGAGCGGCAAGAGCGCCTATGCCGAGTCCCTGTGCCTCGGGCACGACGGCCCCCGCGTGTACCTGGCAACGATGGAGCCCTTCGGGGAAGAGGGCGCCCGCCGCATCGCGCGCCATCGGGCGCTGCGCGAGGGCAAGGGGTTTTCCACCCTCGAGCGCACGCGTGACGTGGGCGCCGCAGCGTCCGGGCTTCCGTGCGGCTGCACGCTTCTTTTGGAGGACGTGGGCAACCTGGTTGCGAACGAGTTCTTCGCGGAAGGCGGCTTGTCCCCACGTGACCCCGACGCTGCGGCGCGCGAGGTGCTCGGAGGCATCGAACGGCTCGCTCAGGCCGCTGCGTATACGGTGGTGGTCACCGTCGACGTGTTCGCCGATGGGATGCGCTACGATGAGGGGACCGAGGCATGGAGGCGCGCGCTCGCGCGCGTGAACGCGGGCGTGGCGGCGCTGGCCGACCGCGCAGTCGAAGTGGTATGCGGGATTCCCGTGTGGATGAAAGGCGAAGGACCTACAAGGTGAAGATAGCAGAGGCAATCGGCGCGGCGTTCGGAACGTTCTCGCGCATCCCCGTCCCGAAATCGGCCTGGACCGATTTCGGGTCAACCCATGCGCTTGCCGCGTTTCCCCTGGTGGGCCTTGCGGAAGGCTTCCTCATGACGGCGTGGGGGCACGTGGCGAACCTGCTCGGCGTGCCCGCGACCATCGTCGCGGCCGTGCTCGTGGCGTTGCCTGTGGCGGTGACGGGAGGCATCCATCTAGACGGGCTCTGCGACACCTCCGATGCGCTTGCAAGTTGGGCCCCGCGCGAGCGAAAGCTCGAGATCATGCACGACCCGCGGGCGGGCGCCTTCGGGGTCATCGGTGTTGTCGTGTACCTTATTCTGCAGTTTTCCCTGTTCACCGCGCTGCCGCTTACGGCGGGGGCGTTCCTCGCGCTTCTGTGCTCGCTCGTGTTCTCCCGCGCGCTTTCGGGGCTCGCCGTAGAATGCTGGCCTGCCGCGCGGGCGGACGGCATGGCCGTGGGGCTCTCGCCTGCGAAGAAGCGCGCGGCGATCGTCGTGCCGCTTTGCGCTTTCGCTGCGGCTTCGGCTGCAGGGATGGTCGCGTGCGCTCAGGCCGTCGGCGCCCTTATGGCGGTGGCGGGGCTTTTGGCGCTCGCGTGGTACCGCCATGTTGCCCTGTCCCGCTTCGGCGGGGTGACGGGTGATTTGGCCGGATGGTTTCTGCAATGGGCCGAGCTCGCGATGCTTGCCATGCTGGTGGCGGGGGGCATGCTCCTATGATTCTCGTGGTAGGTGGCGCGCATTCGGGGAAGAGGACCTTCGTGCGCGAAAGGCTCGGGTTCGCGGCGGACGATTTCGTCGACGCGGCGCAGCTTGCGGAGGGCGGCGTGCCCGCGGCTTTTGCCGGCCGTGTCGCGTACCGTGCTGAGGAACTCGTACGCGCGCTCGACGCTGACCGGGCGCTCGAGCGGCTGATCGGCTTCGACGCAGTGATTCTGCCCTTGGTCGGCTCGGGGGTCGTCCCCATGCGTGCGGAAGACGCCCAATGGCGCGAGCGCGCGGGGCGCCTGGGATGCGCGCTCGCTGCGCGCGCCGACGTCGTCGTGCGCATGACGTGCGGGATTCCCCAGGTCATCAAAGGAAACCTTGCCGATGCGCCTCGAGGGACGCAGGGCGCGGGCGCGCCTTTGGAAGTCGTCTTCGTGCGCCATGGTGCCACGGCGGGCACGGAAGACCATCGCTACAGCGGGGCGGGCACCGACGAGCCCCTGTCGAGTGCGGGCGAGCGCGCTTTGCGCGACCTCGCGTGCGATCGTGACGTGTTCCGTGTTATCACGAGCGGCATGGCCCGCACCGACCAGACGGCTCGCATCCTCTTCCCGAACGCGGAGCTTATGGCGTGCCCCGGTCTGCGCGAGATGGATTTCGGTGACTTCGAGGGGCGAAGCGCCGCCGAGCTTAAAGAGGATGTGCGTTACCGCGCCTGGGTAGACTCCTGGTGCGAGACGCGCTGCCCGCATGGCGAGGGCAAGAGCGATTTCACCCGCCGCGTCGTCGCGGCGTATCGGGAGGCGTGCGAATCGGAGCGCGCCCAGGGGAGTGGGCGCGCCGTCTTCGTCGTTCACGCGGGTACCGTGAAAGCGCTACTCTCCGAGCTAGCTGTCCCGAAAATGGGATATTTCGACGTGCATACCGAGCCGGGCGGCGCATGGGCCGCCACCTGGGATGGGCGCTGCCTTCGCGACGTTCGCCCCGCTTCGGGGGGCGATGCCCGGTGATGACGATTCTTGCCGTCGCCGCCGGGTTCGCGGCCGACCTTGCCTTCGGCGACCCGCGCTGGCTTCCCCATCCCGTCGTCGCCATGGGGCGCGCGATCACGTGGGCCGAAGGCCGCCTTCGAGGCGCATTCCCGCAAACGTCCGCGGGCACGCGTGCCGCAGGGCTTGTGCTCGCCGTGGCGCTTCCGCTTGCGTGTGGGCTTTTGACCTGGGGTATCCTACATCTTTGCGGCATGGTTCACTCCGGCTTGCGCTTCGTGGCCGAGGCATGGGCGAGCTATCAGGTTCTCGCGACATGCGAGCTGCGCCGCCAGAGCCTGGCCGTGGCCCACGCGTTCTCGAAGGGCGGCCTTGTCGCGGCGCGCGAAGCCGTCGGGCTCATCGTGGGACGCGACACGTCTGTTCTCGACGAGCAGGGCGTCGCGCGCGCCGCCGTGGAAACGGTGGCGGAGAACGCGAGCGACGGCGTCATCGCGCCACTTTTCTACCTTATGATCGGGGGTGCGCCCTTGGGCATGGCGTACAAGGCGGTGAACACACTCGACAGCATGGTGGGCTACAAAAACGAGCGCTACATCGACTTTGGTCGCGCCTCGGCGCGCCTCGACGATGCGGTGAACTGGATTCCCTCGCGCTTATCGGCCCTGTTCATGATCGCCGTGTGCCCGATCGTCGGGCTCGACGCGCGCGGGGCGGCGCGCATCTGGCGCCGCGACAGGCGTCGCCATGCGAGCCCCAACTCGGCGCAGACCGAGTCAGCGTGTGCGGGCGCGCTCGGGCTGCGCCTGGCAGGACCCGCGGTGTATTTCGGCAAGCTCGTTGAGAAACCGACGATAGGCGACGCGTCCCGCGAAATCGAGTGGGGCGACATCGCCCGGGCGACAAGGCTCATGCTCGCCGCGTCCGTATGCGCGCTCGTCGTCTTCGGCGCCGCGCGCGCGGCGGTCGTGCTCGCCTTGGGGGCGATGGCATGAGGGAAGACCACGCCGCGCTCCGGGCTGCCGGGGGAATCCTGCGCGCCCGTACGCATGGGGGCAGCGCGCAATCGCTCGGCATCGGTTGCGAAGGGGGCGCCTCCGATCTCATCGACTTCTCGGTGAACGTGAATCCGGCAGGCCCCTCGCCGCGCGCCGTCGCCGCAGCTTGCAAGTCGCTTTCTCGAATCGACGCCTACCCCGATAGGGAAAGCCTCGCCCTCGTTCGCGCCCTAGCGCGCGCCCAGGGCATTCCCGAAGATACTATCGTCTGCGGCGCGGGCGCGTCCGACATCATCTGGCGGCTCGCTGCGGCGGTGCGCCCGAAACGCATCGTCGTGTGCGCGCCGACGTTCTCTGAATATGCGGAGGCGGCATCTTACTACGGCGCATGCGTGCAGGAGTTCCCGCTCTCCGAAGCGGACGACTTCGACGTGCCTGCCTCCTTCGCCCGCGCGATCGAGGGGCCGGGAGACGTGGCGTACCTCTGCAATCCGAACAACCCGACGGGGCGCCTCGTCGACCCCCGCGTGATCGATGCCGCGGCTTGCCGCTGCGAGCAGGTGGGCGCGCTGCTCGTCGTGGACGAGTGCTTCCTCGGATTTGCGCCCGACGCCCGCGAAAGGAGCGTGGCCGCACGCGCCGCGTGTTCGCGCCATGTGGCCGTGCTCTCCGCATTCACCAAGCTCTACGGAATGGCGGGGTTGCGGTTAGGATATCTGATCAGCGGAAACGCCCAACTCCTCGAGGGGATTCGACGGGCGGGGCAGGCGTGGCCCGTCTCCTCGGTCGCCGAGGCCGCGGGTATCGCCGCCCTGGAAGACGTCGAATACGTCTCGCGCACGCGCGATGTATTGGCGGGCGAGCGAGCGTGGCTTTCCCACGAGCTCTCCTCGCTCGGGCTTTCCGTCGTGCCGTCGGATGCGAACTTCCTTTTAGTCCGGACACCGGCGAAAGACATCCCCGAGCGCCTGTATAAACAGGGGGTTTTGGTCCGCACGTGCGACTCGTTTTCGGTACTGTCCCGTTTCTGGTGCCGCGTCGCGGTGCGCACGCGCAAGGAGAATGCCCGGCTTGCGATGGCGTTCGGCCGCGCGCTTCGGGCGGAAGGCGCATCGGGCGAAGGCGAACCCGACAAACGGGGCTGCGCTTCTTGCAGCGGCGCTATGGCGGGCGCGTATGGCCGAGGCTCGACGAAGGAGGTCGATACCCGTGGGTAGGGCGAAGCCCATCATGATCCAGGGCACCATGTCGAACGCGGGGAAGAGCCTGCTTGCGGCGGGGCTGTGCCGTGTGCTTTCGCAGGACGGCCTGCGCGTGGCTCCCTTCAAGAGCCAGAACATGGCGCTCAACAGCGGTGTCACGGCCGACGGGCTCGAGATGGGGCGCGCCCAGATCGTGCAGGCCGAGGCGTGTGGCATCGTGCCCGACGTGCGTATGAACCCCATCCTGCTCAAGCCCGAAAGCGACCGCCGAAGCCAGCTCATCGTTGCCGGCAAGGCGCAGGGAGCCTTCGCTGCGAGGGACTACTTCGCGCGAAAGAAGGCGCTCATGCCGCAGATTTTGGAGTCGTTCGATTCGCTCGCGGAGGAAAACGACGTCATCGTCATCGAGGGCGCCGGCAGCCCCGCCGAAATCAACCTTGCCGAAAACGACATCGTCAACATGGGGCTCGCGCGCGCCGTGTCCTCCCCCGTGCTGCTCGCGGGCGACATCGACCCAGGCGGGGTATTTGCCCAGCTCTACGGCACGGTCGCGCTCTTTGCGCCCGAGGATCGCGCGCTTTTGCGGGGGCTTGTTGTGAACAAGTTCCGCGGCGATGTGGAAATCCTCCGCCCGGGTTTGGCCCCGCTCGAGAAGATGTGCGGGGTTCCCGTCGTGGGGGTCGTGCCGTTTCTTACGCTCGACCTGGACGACGAAGACTCGCTCGCGCCGCGCCTATCTGCCCGCGAGGCGCGCGGCGTCATCGACGTCGCCGTCGTGCGCCTTCCGCATCTGTCGAACTTCACCGACTTCGACCCGCTTTCGCGCGTGCCCGGCATGGGCGTGCGCTACGTTTCCTCGACGACCGATCTGGGCCGACCCGACCTGGTGGTGCTTCCCGGATCGAAGTCCACGCTCGACGACGCGCGCTGGCTTGCGGCTAGCGGCATCGGAGCCTGTGTACGCGCGCTTTCGGGCGCGGGCACGCCGGTGCTCGGCATATGCGGAGGCTACCAGCTTTTGGGAGACGAGCTTTCCGACCCGCACGGCAGGGAAGGCACTGGCACCGCGCGCGGGCTCGGGCTCATCCCTGCAAGTACTGTGTTCAAGGAGGAAAAGCGCCTCGCCCAGTCGGAGCTGCGCATCACGGGCGCCCAAGGCGCGTTCTCGGTGTGGAACGGCATGACGGCGCGCGGGTACGAGATTCACGACGGCGAAACGACCGTCTCCTGCGCCCATGCGGGCACGATTGGCGGCAAACCAGAAGGCGCGGCCTGTGGAAACGTGTTCGGAACCTATCTCCACGGCCTGTTCGACGAACCGGGGGTGGCGCTCACCCTCGCGCGCTCGCTCGCGCGCATGCGCGGCCTGCCCGAGGGCGTCGTGGGTGCTGCGGGCGCGGCGTCCGCGGCCGATCACCGTGCGCGCGAGTTCGACCGCCTGGCCGACGCCGTGCGTGGGGCGTTCGACATGGAGTATCTCTACCGCATTATCGAGGAGGGCGTATGATCCACGTGTATCATGGCGACGGCAAAGGCAAGACCACGGCGGCGATGGGCCTCGCCCTTCGCATGCTCGCCGCGGGCCGCCGCGTCGTCGTCGTGCAGTTCCTGAAAGACGGCGAAAGCGGGGAGGCGCGCCTGCTCGTCGAGCATTTCGGCGTGCCCGTGTTCGCGGGGAAGGTGTCGGACAAGTTTACCTGGTCGATGACGTCGGAAGAACTTGCCGCGACGTGCGAGCTGCACGATGGGAACCTCGCTTCCGCGCTCGCCGAGCTCGAGGGCGCGCAGGAGGGGCTGCTCGTGCTCGACGAGGCGCTCGACGCGCTTTCGAAGGGGCTTGTCGACGAGGCGCTCGTGGACCGCGCGCTCGATATGTCCGCGCGCGGCGTCGAAGTAGCGCTCACCGGGCGCGCGCCTTCCCGCAAGATCGTGGAGAAGGCCGACTACATAACCGAGATGCGGTGCGAGAAACACCCCTACGAGCAGGGGATATGTGCAAGGGAAGGAGTGGAGTACTAGATGGATTCCAAGGAGATGGCGCCCGGCGACATCGAGCGGCGCAGCTTTGAGATCATCACCGAAGAGCTCGGCGGCCGCACGTTCCCGCCGCTCGAAGAGCCCGTCGTGAAGCGCGTCATCCACACCACTGCTGACTTCTCGTACGCCGATTCCCTCGTGTTCACCCATGACGCCGCGCACTGTGCGCTCGACGCACTGCGCGCAGGGGCCACGGTGCTCACCGACACGAACATGGCGCTCGCAGGCATAAGCAAGCCCGCGCTCGCGAAGATCGGCTGCCAGGCCGTGTGCTACATGGCCGACCCGGATGTCGCCGCAACGGCGCGCGCCGCGGGCACGACTCGCGCCGTTGCGAGCATGGACAAAGCTTGCGGCATCGAGGGTCCGCTCATCGTGGCCGTCGGCAACGCTCCCACAGCACTTCTGCGCCTCGCCGAGCTCATGGACGCGGGGAAGATCTCGCCCGCGCTCGTCGTTGGGGTGCCGGTTGGGTTTGTGAACGTTGTCGAGGCGAAAGAGGAGCTACTCGCACGACGCGTGCCAGCCATCGTCGCGAGGGGTCGCAAGGGCGGCTCGACCGTGGCGGCCGCCATTATGAACGCGCTGCTCTACGAGATCACGCGCCCAGGCGGCCCGAAGTGACGGCGCCCGCATCCGCGCCGGCGCTGCGCATCTTCGCCGGCACCACCGAGGGCCGCCTTCTGTGCGAATGGGCGAGCGGGGCGGGCATCCCCGCCCGTGCCTACGCGGCAACCGAGTACGGAGGCGAGCTTTTGGGCGAGCTTCCGGGCATCGAGGTGCATGCGGGCAGGCTCGACGAGGCCGACATGGAGCGCGAGCTTTCCGGCGCGCGCATCGTCGTCGACGCCACGCATCCCTTCGCTACGCTCGCAAGCGGCAACATCCGGGCCGCTTCGCTCGCCGTGGGTGCACGATGCCTGCGCCTTACGCGCCCGGTCGAGGCGCTGCCCAAAGGCGTCGTGTCGGTCGCGTCGATCGCCTGTGCGGCGCGCTTTCTCTCCGAGAACCCGGGTCGCGCGCTTCTCACGACGGGGAGCAAGGAGCTTGCTCCCTACACGCGCGTCGCCGATTTCGCGGAGCGCTTCTTCGTGCGTGTTCTCCCGCTGCCCGGTGCTATAACGAAGTGCATCGACGCGGGGTTTTCGCCGTCGCACGTCATCGGCATGCAGGGGCCCTTCACCCGCGAGCTCAACGAGGCGATGCTTCGGCAGGTGGGCGCCCAGTGGCTTGTGACCAAGGACTCGGGAACCGTAGGCGGCACGGCCGAGAAGATCGCCTCCGCGCGCGACGTGGGAGCGCGCTGTATTGTGGTCGCCCGTCCCGCCGAGGGAGGCGGGGCCCTTTCGCTTCGGGAAGTGGAAGACGCGCTCTTACGGGAGTTCGCGCGCTAGGCGCTCGCCGCGCCTGCGCGCCCTCCCGCCCGCGAGGAGGAGCGCCCCGAGCAAGCTCGACCCGTACAAGCCCGTCATCCGCCAATAGCTCGAGGACGATGCCCGGAACTGGCGCAAGCAGCCCTTCAATAAGTTGCGGTGAAATAGTGTCTGTTTTTGAAGCTAGATAGCATATCCAGTCCCTAATTCACCGCAACTTGTTGGTGGTGGCTTACTGGTAGCGTAGGCACTCCACCGGGTCGAGCTTCGCCGCGCGGCGAGCGGGGTAGAAGCCAAAGATTACGCCGATGCCGACCGATACGGCAAACGCGATCAACACTGTTGTAATGGAGAAGCTTGGCGTGATCGTCCCGGTAGCTCCAAACTCGCTCATGATGCCCGAGCTTGCGGCAAAGAACGTGAGTCCCCATGCCAGCAGATAGCCAATCAGGACACCCAACAGTCCGCCGGTGACGCACAGCGCCGAGGACTCGGCCAAAAACTGCGCGGTGATATCGCGACGACTTGCGCCCAGGGCACGGCGAATGCCGATCTCGCGGATGCGCTCCGTTACGTTGGTAAGCATCATATTCATAATGCCGATACCGCCGACAAGCAGCGAGATGCTGGCGACAGCACCCATGATGAGCGAGAACGCGCCCATAAAGGAGTTGAGCGCATCGATGGCGCTTTTCATGGATGTCGCCGATACACTGTCGTACCCATCCTCCTCCTCGATGCCCTTCATCGCGCGCACCTTTGACTCGATGGTCTTACAAAGCTCATCCATGTCCGTGCCCTCGGCGGCAAGTGCCGTCACGCTGGGGAATGAAGGATTCTCGTCACCAAACAGGCCGGAGATGGTTTCGCGTGGCATATACAGCGTGAGCGAGCCCATGGAGTCGCTGCCGCCATCAATCACGCCGACAATCTGTACCTCGCCGTTGGACACCTTGATGGTTTTCCCCAGCGCATCCTGTTCGTTGCCGTAAAGCTGATCGGCGCCGTTGCGGCTGATGAGCGCCACGCGCGAGCCTGACTGGGACTCGGCCTGGGAATAGGTGCGCCCCGCAACGAGCTTGCTGGCCCCCACCGCGTCGAGCATGTCGCTATCGACACCTTGTGCCATGACGGTATAGCTTTTATCGCCGGTCTTATACTCGGTATACGCGCTGTCGACAATGCCGATCTGCTCTATCTGCGGCACCAGTTTTTGAAGCTTCTCGATGTCCGACTCGGTGAGTTCTTGCGACGAATAGATTTGCACCATGCGTGCCGCATTGAGGCCCAGACTGTTGACCAGGCTGTTTTGGATACCGCCGATGAGCGAGGTCATGGCGATAACCGAGGCGATGCCGATGACAATGCCCAGGATGGTGAGCAGGCTGCGCCCCTTGTTGGCTTCGAGCGAGTGAAGGGCTTCCTGGATGAGATCGCGGGCGCTCATGCCACCACTCCTTTCGGCGGGTTGACGGAGGCGGAAATCGTGGGCAGGCTATCTACGGCGCTGCGCAGGGTCTTCGGTGCATGTGGAATATACGCGCCGTCGTGGATGCGGCCGTCGCGGATGGTCACGGCGCGGTCGGCTTCGGCGGCAATGCCGGGGTCGTGCGTGATAAGCACGATGGTTTTGCCGCGCTCCTGGAGCTTATGGAAGGTCTCCATCACAAGCGCTCCAGTGGCGGAGTCCAGGTTTCCCGTCGGCTCGTCGGCCAGAATGATGGGCGGGTCATTGACGAGGGCGCGTGCGATGGCGACACGCTGCATCTGGCCGCCCGAGAGCTCGGATATGCGGTGGTCCCAGTGGTCGACGGGCAGCGTGACGGCCTGCAGCGCGTGCACGGCGCGCATTTCGCGCTGGCTACGGGGCACATTGGTGTAGGCCAGCGGCAGCATGACGTTTTCGATAACCGACAGGCGCGGCAGCAGGTTGAAGCTCTGAAAGACAAAGCCGATGCTCAGGGCGCGAACTTCGGTGAGCTCGTCATCATCGAGCTCGGCCACGTTGACCCCTTGCAGGTAGTAGTCGCCTGCCGTTGGCTTATCCAGGCAGCCTAGGATGTTCATGAGCGTTGATTTGCCCGAACCCGAGGGGCCAGTGATAGCGACGAATTCGCCGGGATTTACCGCCAGGCTCACGTTGTGCAGGATGTGGGCGCAACCTGCCTCGCTCTCAAAGATGCGGTGCACGTTGCGGATGTCGATAACGGGACGCATTACATGTCCTCATCGGCAGACATACTGCCCGAATCCGCGCTGTTGCCGCCGTCAGCCGTTGCGTCCGCTCCGGTGTCCATGACGAGGGTGTCACCATCGCGCAGCTTGGTAACCGGCACGTTGGGGTTGATCTCGTTGCCCTGGTCGTCGCGCTTGACCTGTGTCTTGCCGACTACGGTTTCGTTGTCGTTTTGCGTCACGACGGTCACCTTGACGCGGCGGGTTTGCTTGCCCTCGTCATCGGTTGTCACGTTGACGTAATAGTGTTCGCCGTCTTCGGTCATGAGCGCCATCGTCGGCACCATCACCACGTCGTCGAGCTGCTCGGTCACCACCGAGACCTCGGCCGTCATGCCCGGCTTCAGGCGCGCGTCGGGCGCCTCGATGAGGATGTCGACGTTAAAGGTCACGCTGCCGCCGCCGTTGGCGGCGTCGGAGTTTGCCACCGACGCGATAGCCGTGACGGTTCCCTGGCTCACGATATCGGGAAACGCGGGATACGTGACGTTGGCGCTCTGCCCAACGGCGATCTTGGCGATGTCCTTTTCGCCCACCTGCACGGTCACCTTCATCTTGGATAGGTCGGCGATCTGCATGCACTGCTTGCCGCCGCTCGTATCGCTTTCGCCCATGATCATGCCGCCTGTTACCGTTGCGCCCACCTTGGCGTTAAGCTCCACGATGCTGCCCGAGCTCGGGGCCGTGACCGTGCGACTGGCGGCCTTGGCGTTCGCCTGGTCTAGGTTTGCCTGGGCCGAAGCGAGGCTGCGCTGCGCGGCCGATACGGCGTTCGTGTCCGCTGATGCGTCAGAGACGCCAGCCGCTGCGGAAGCTCCCTCGACGTCCGTCGTTGGGGTGGCCTGCGCGGCAGCTGCGGCTTTCTGCGCGTTGGCGAGGTCTTCCTGAGCGGCTGCAACTGCACGCTGCGCCTCGGCAACGTTGCGATCGAGCTCGTCGTTTTTAATGGTCATAAGCATGTCGCCCTCGTTGACGGATTGGCCTGCCTGCACGTTGATCGAATCGACCGTGCCGTCGACAGAAGGGGAGACCACTGAGGACGAAATGGGTTTGAGCTGGCCTTTCGCCTCGACCGTTGTGGTAAACGTGCCCTCGGTCACCATGTCGGTCACAGGCCCGCTAGCGCTCTGAGGCTGCGCATTGATAACCAGGGTTGCGACAATGGCAATGAGCGCGATGGCACCTACGACACCGGCAGCAATACCGCGTCGAATCAGCTTTTTGCGTCGGCGTTCGGCACGTTTTGCTTTGAGCTTGGCATATGCCTCTTCATCGGAAATCTCGGCCGTATCGTTCGTGCGTCCGTTCTGCTTATTGGCATGTACGTCTGTAATCAGAGGAATCGTTTCGGTGGCACCTTCGGGCGTGCGCTCGGTATCATCCGCGCCCGGGGTGATGGTGGGGACATTCGGCATAGCGTCTCCTTTATAGAAAGAACCTCGATAATTATATGCGCCCACCGGTTGGGGCGGGCGCATAGGACGGTTTCTTTCGGAACTGTTAGATTGGTCGCAGCGGTTCCAAGTTGTAGGAATGCGCGCGTTGCACTACGAGTGGACAACCACGCACAGGCCGACTTTGATGCAGTCGTGAAGTGCCTTGGCGTCTGCCAGGCGCAGGTTGATGCAACCGTGGCTGCCGCACCACTTGTACGACTCGGCATTATCGAAGCTCTTGTCGTTTTGCCAGGTGGCATCGTGGAAGCCGATCATATTGCCCTCGAACGGCATCCAGTAGCTCACCGGGCTTTCGTATTTGGGTTTACCGGTCTCGGGGTCCTTGGCTCCGATCAGGGTACTGCCGCCGTCGTTGCTGTTGATCTGCCACACGCCTTCGGGGGTGGCGTCCTCGCCCGGCTTGCCCGAGATAAAGTTGGCCTCCCAAACGATATTTCCGCTCTCGTCATAGTAGCGCGCGTGCTGTTCGGACAAGTCGACGTCGATATACGCCTTCCAGTCGGGCTCTCCCTTTGCGGTAAAGGTGTCGGCCTTCTGGGAGTACTTGATCTCGATTTCTCCGGTCTGCTTGTTGTTAATGGCGTCCTCGACCTGCTTGGCGAGCGAGCTGCTGTCGATGGACCAACCAAAGTCACCGCCTTCGACGGCGCACTGCTTGCCATCGGCGCGCGTCCACCAGCGAGTGGAGCCCACGGTATTAAAGCCGTTGGCGAGCTCGGCTGCCCAGCTGCTGATCTGTGACGTATCGAGCGTGGGGCTGGCCGGATCGGCAAAGCTGATCCACTGTAAGACGGAGCTGCCATCAACCTTGCCGGCATCCTCGCCGTTGAGCTTGAGGGTCACGTTGACGCCTAGGAAGTTGTTGGCGGCATCGCATGCGGCCTGAATCTGATCATCGGTCAGCGTTCCATTGAGCGGCTCATAGGCATCGTTGCCGAGCTTGGAAAGATCAACGGTCTCGGCCAGCGAGGCAAGCTCGAGCTCGGCATATTTAATGACATGCTCGCGGTTGAGTTTTTCGTTGGAGCGCGCCTTCTCGACGGTAAACTTGCCGGCCTGCTCGTCATAGGAGCTATTTGCCTCGAACGTGCCCGAACGGCCCTCGTTAAACTCGTCGATGGCGGCGCCCAGATCCTTCTCAAACTGCTTTTGGTCAAAGGTGTCGGAGAGCATGGACAGGTCGACGTCTTGATCAAGATCGACTTCGTTGGAGGTAGCGGTTGTTTTGGTCTTGCCGCTTAAGGATTCCACAAGGCGGACCGGCCATACAAAGGCTTTGTTGTGGCTGATAATCTCTTTTGCGGCAGCTTCGCCGTCGACAATGGGCTCATCGGACTCGGGCTGATAGGTCCAGCTAAAGTCATCGCCTGTCACGGTGAGCTTATAGTGCTTCCATGCCGAGTTGACCTTGGTGGCGGCAGACGAAGCGTTGGAGAACGAGACGTCGACGCCGGCGATGGTGGTGTTGGGGTAGGCTACCTGCGAAAATGCTACGACGCCTACGATATAGACAATGACGATTAGACCCAGGACGACAAAGAGCGTCGTCTTTTTGCCCGACTTATTGTTGCCGGCGGACTTGCGCGCGGGGCCGCGATCGCCTCGAGCGTGCGTGGGGGGGTGCTTGGGCGCATTACCGTTTGCCTGGTGCTGCTGACGTTGTTGACGCTGCTGTCGCTGTTGGTTCGGGCGTTGGGAAGCGTTTGCCGCACCACGCTGCTGACCGTGGCTCGGCGCGATAGGACGCGGCGACTGAACGCCGCCGGTGTGCCTGCTCGGCTGCTGCGGATCGGGAATCAGTTGAGTTCGATCGTTTTGCGACATCGTATGCATATCCTTCGATTTTCGCCTTGCGGTTCATCGTGTTTTTACTGGGCTTGCATTATAGCGATTGCCCTACTGTTTGTGGTACGGAAACGGTGGCATTCAAAAGAGGTGGGACATTTGTCCCACCTTTGAGTCGTTCTTTGCCGCTATCCGCACACACCGCATTTTGCACAGGCCGAAAGTGCGGCCGGAGCCTGCGCGATGCCGCCCTTTGCCGTCTCGCGCAGCGTGGCCGGCAACGCGTGGCCCACCGAAAGCATGACATGTGCCATCTGGTCAAACGGCACCAAGCTCTTAATGCCTGCGAGGGCGAGTTGTGCCGAGCTAAAGGCCGCTGCCACGCCAATGGCGTTGCGGTTTTGGCAGGGCACCTCCACGAGGCCACCGACGGGGTCACAAACGAGGCCCAGCAGGTTACTCAGCGCGATGGAACTGGCGTCGAGCGCCTGCTCGGGCGTGCCGCCGAGCATCTGCACCAGCGCGGCGGCTGCCATGGCAGCGGCGCTTCCCACCTCGGCTTGGCAGCCGCCCTCGGCGCCGGCAACGCAGGCGCTTGTGGTGAGGTTGAGGCCGATGGCGGCTGCGCAGTAGAGCGCGTCCATGACCTGCTCGTCGTCGAGCTGCAGGCGATCGGCGAGCGCCAGCACGCAGCCGGGCACAACACCCGCGGAGCCGGCCGTGGGGGCGGCGACGATCACGCCCATGGTAGCGGAGCGCTCGAGAACGGCCATGGCGCGGGCAACGGCGTCGGTCTGGACGGCGCCCATCAGGCTTGCACTCAAATCGTTGCAGCGGGTTGCTTCGACGAGCTTGGCCTCGCCGCCGATAAGCCCGCCGAGCGATCGCTGCGGATTAGCGATGGGGGCTGTGGTCTCCTCGCGCATGACGTCGAGCACGCGGCGCATGGCGGCGACGGCGTGAGCCTCGCCGGTCAGACGCGCCTCGCGAACGGCCATGACGGCGCCGATGCTGAGCCCCAGTTCCTCGCACGCATCGAGCAGCTGCTCGCCGTCGTCGAAGATTTCCTTGGCCGAGACGCCGGGGGAGAGCGACGAGGCAGAACCGGGGAGCTCGATAAACGTTGCGTAATCGACATTGTCGAGCTTGCGCAGCATGGGGACGACGGTGTCGTCGGGCGCGCCGTCGGTCTCAAAGACGGAGTAGGCCTGGCCGCCCACTTCGGTTCGGTAGGTGCGGCAGAAGGCGATGTTCACGTGGGCGTAGGCGAGCAGGTTGGTGAGCGCGGCGAGTACACCGGGGACGTCCTGGTGTGCCACGAAGAGCGTGGAGTACATACCCGAGATGTCGACGCCGACGCCGTTAATGCGGCTAATGCGCATCTTGCCGCCGCCCAGGCTCTCGCCGCGGACCTGTGCCGTGGCGCCCGTGTCGTCGACCATGTCGATATCGACGGTATTGGGGTGGATGGAGGCGTCGTCGCCCTTGATGTCAAAGTGATATTCGAGGCCCTGCTCGCGTGCGAGGTTGAAGGCCTGCTTGATATTCTCGTCATCGGTGTCGAGGCCCAGGATGCCCGCGACGAGCGCACGGTCGGTGCCGTGGCCGCGGTAGGTGTGGGCGAAGGAGTTCCACTGGCCAAAGGTGACCTTGGTAATGCGGCCTTCTAGCAGGCTGGCGGCAACTTGGGCGCAGCGCAGGGCGCCGGCGGTGTGCGATGAGCTGGGGCCGACCATGACGGGGCCCAAGATCTCGAATGCTGAGGTCGTAGCTAGTGTTTGCGGCTTGCCTGCCATGGGTGCTCCTTTAATCTGTCCCGTCGTCCCGAGGGGCGGGGCATAAGGTCGCCTGCTCGGACAGTCCTGCTCGCACGGAGAGCACATTAAGTGCTCTCCGGCTCGTGCGGAACTCGCGATCGACCTTATGCCCCGCCCCTCGGGACTAAGGATACATGGTTGGAGTTGCTATACTGCAAAATTTATCGGCCTGTGACCTATTCCATGTCCCAGGTCGGCTCATCTTCGCTACCGGTTAAATAAAAAAAGAAGTACCGGTTCCAACCGGTACTTCTTTTGAAAGTGCATATGTTGTTGTGACCTTAGCGGTTCTTAATTACAGGCCGCAGGCTGCTTTGAGTTCTTCGACTCGATCGGTTTTCTCCCAGGTGAAGTCGGCGTCTTCGCGGCCGAAGTGACCGTAGGCTGCTGTTTTCTCGTAGATGGGGCGACGCAGGTCTAGGTCGCGGATGATTGCGCCCGGGCGCAGGTCGAAGGTCTTCTCTACGGCTTCAACGATCTTGTCCTCGGCAACATGCGCGGTACCGAAGGTGTCGACCATGATTGAGAGGGGCTTGGAAACGCCGATGGCGTAGGCAAGCTCGACCTCGCAGCGGTCGGCCAGACCGGCGGCGACCACGTTCTTGGCGACCCAGCGCGCGGCATACGCGGCGGAGCGGTCGACCTTGGTGCAGTCCTTGCCGCTAAAGGCGCCACCGCCGTGACGACCGTAGCCGCCGTAGGTGTCGACGATGATCTTGCGGCCGGTGAGTCCCGTGTCGCCCATGGGGCCGCCCACGACAAAGCGACCGGTGGGGTTCACGTAGATATCGGCATTATCCCACGGCATGTTCTCGGCGGCCATGACCGGGGTGATGACGTGCTCGATGAGGCCGGCCTTGATCTTGCCCATGTCCTCGATCTCGGCGGCGTGCTGCGTGGAGATAACGATGGTCGTGACCTCGACGGGCTTGCCTTCCTCGTAGCGCACGGTGACCTGGGTTTTGCCGTCGGGACGCAGATAGGCGAGGGTGCCGTCGTGGCGCACGGCAGCCAGGCGCTCGGCCAGGCGGCTTGCCAGGTAGTGCGGCATGGGCATGAGGGTCTTGGTCTCGTTGGAGGCATAACCAAACATCATGCCCTGGTCGCCGGCACCGATCAGGTCGATCGGGTCGGTGGTAGCGCCGGTCTGGGTCTCGAAGGACTCGTCGACGCCCTGGGCGATATCGGGCGACTGCTCGTGGATGAGGCTCATAACGCCGCAGGTATCGCAGTCAAAACCGAATTTGGCGCGGTTGTAGCCAATGCGGCGGATAACGCCGCGGGCGATTTCCTGCACGTCGACGTAGGCCTGGGTGCGGATCTCGCCGGCAACGATGACGGTGCCGGTGGTCACGAGGGTCTCGCAGGCGCAGCGGACGTTCTCCACGTTGGCGGGCACGCCGTTGGGGGCGATGTAGCCCTGCTCCTGGAGCTCTATTTCTTTGGCGAGGATTGCGTCGAGGACGGCGTCGCTGATCTGGTCAGCGATCTTATCGGGATGACCTTCGGTCACCGACTCCGACGTAAAAACAAAGGACCCGTGTTGGGGCGGGATGGAACGAAGTTCTTCTGACATGATTGTCCTTTCAAAAACGTGTCCCGGCGACCGTTACCATTCCGCCGGGCTCTCTATGCAAGGGCACATCATAGCGCGTAAATCAAACATTCACACCCTTTCCGCACCTACTCATTGGGGACAGACTTAAATGACCAACCGGGTATTCATTGGGTATTCATTGGGGAGAGACTTAAATGAACAGCCTTAGACTCTCTTGTGGCACCTGGGGACACTCCTTGTCAGTCAGCTCCGACTGGTCATTTAAGTCTGTCCCCAATGAGTAGGTCGGTGCCCTTTGTGCGGAGGTTGCTTTGATGCTTTATACTGGTGCGGTTAGACATCCATCCTGCAATCGAGGAGATATCCATGGCATCAGACGTTCGCGTCCGCTTTGCACCCTCACCGACGGGCAAGCTGCACATCGGCGGCGCCCGCACCGCTATCTATAACTGGGCTTTCGCCCGTGCTAACGGCGGCACGTTCATCCTGCGCATCGACGACACCGACCCCACCCGCTCCACCGACGAGAACACGCAGATCATCCTGCGCGCCATGCGTTGGCTGGGCCTGGACTGGGACGAGGGTCCCGAGGTGGGCGGCGATTTTGGCCCCTACGCCCAGACCGAGCGCCTGGACCTGTACAAACAGGCCGCCCAGAAGCTTTGGGACGAGGGCAAGGCCTATCCCTGCTTCTGCACCAAGGAGCAGCTCGAAGCCGACCGCAAGGCCGCGCAGGAGCGCAAGGACCCCTTCCAGGGCTATCAGCGCCGTTGCCGCGATCTTGATCCCGAGGAGGCCCGCCGTCGCATCGAGGCCGGCGAGTCCTACGTCCTTCGCATCAAGGTGCCCGAGGACCGCGGCGACGTCGTCATCCACGACGCCGTCCACGGCGGGGTAACCTTCGACGCCAAGGAGCTTGACGACTTTGTCATCTTCCGTTCCGACGGCACGCCCACGTACAACTTCGCGACCGTCGTCGATGACGCCATGATGAAGATCACTCACGTCATCCGCGGCGACGACCACCTGTCCAACACCCCGCGTCAAGTCATGGTCTACGAGGCCCTCGGCGCGCCCGTGCCTACGTTCGCCCACATCTCCATGATCTTGGGTGCCGACGGCAAGAAGCTCTCCAAGCGCCACGGCGCCACCTCGGTGGAGGAGTACCGCGACGCCGGCTACCTGTCCGACGCCTTCGTCAACTACTTGGCGCTGCTCGGCTGGTCGCTCGACGGCGAGACCACGATCATCCCGCGCGATGTCCTGGCCAGCAAGTTCTCGCTCGACCGCATCTCCAAGAACCCGGCGACCTTCGACCCCAAGAAGCTCGACTGGGTCAATGCCGAGTACATCAACGGCATGTCCGATGCTCAGTTTGCCGACGAGATCATGGTCCCCGAGCTGCACGAGGCGGGTCTCATCGAGGGTAACGTCGAGTACGGCGAGGATTGGATCGACGCGCTTGCCGCCATCGTCAAGCCGCGCACCAAGATGCCGGCCGACGCCGTGACCGTCGCCGCTCCCATTTTCGCTACGGCCGAGACGCTCGAGTATGACGAGAAATCCGTCAACAAGGGCCTGGCCAAGGAGGGCATGGGTGCCATTCTTGATGCCGCCAAGGCCGCGCTTGAGGGTGTGAACGAGTGGACGGCTGCCAACATCGACGCCGCGCTTGAGCCGCTGCCCGAGCAGATGGACCTCAAGAAGCGCGTGGTGTTCCAGGCCGTGCGCGTCGCCGTCTGCGGCAACATGGTGAGCCCTCCGCTGGGCGAGACCATGGCGCTCGTCGGCCGCGACGACTGCCTGGCGCGCATCGATCGCGCCCGCACGATGGCGCTTTAATCGCTGCGCAAACGTTTGTATCCGAGCCCCGTTCACCCTGAGCGGGGTTCTTGTTTCTGTAGACGAATGGGATGGGAGGTGCTGGGGCCATGGCCGAGCAACTTTCGCTGTTTGGTTCGCCGGATCCGGAGGAGACTCCGAAGTCCGCGGCTCCTGCCGCCGCCCCGACGCAGCTTAAACCTACACCTGAGCCCATCGCCGCCTATGCGAGCGTGGTTCTCGACATCCCGGCGCGTGCGCTGTTCGAGCCGTTTGCCTACGGCATTCCGCAGCCACTCGCCAACGATGTCCAGATCGGCTCCACCGTCCTAGTTCATTTTGGCAACCGTGCGGCCGCGGGCTATGTCGTCGACATTGCTCCTGAGCTGGGCGATCTGCAGGGCAACAACGCCCTCGACCCTGCGCGCATCAAGCCCATCGAGGCCATCCTCAGCAAACCGCTCTTTACCGCCGAAGCCGCCCGTATCGCACACTGGATGAGCCGCGAGTACGTCGCAACGCTTTCCGAGTGCCTGCGCCTGTTCTTGCCTCCGGGCGGCAGCCCGCGCGTGGTCAAGGGTGACGACGGCGCATGGTCGGTTGAGCGCCCAGCCGTCAAGCCTATCCAAAACCGTTGGGTCATGCTTACGCCCGAGGGTTTCGACTATACGCCGCCCAAGACTGCAGTTCGCCAGCGTCAGCTCATTGAGGCGCTCCAGTGCGGCCCGGTCACGACGCGCGACCTCAACCTTCTCTATAACAGCATGTCGGCGACCATCAAGGCGCTCGAAAAACGCGGCGTCGTGGTTGTGGAGGAGCGCCGCGCCTGGCGTGGATGCAGCGAGCAGACCACGCTGTCCTCGGCAAGCGGCAAGGCGCCGGTCGCACTTACCAACGGCCAGCAGCAGGCGCTCGCGCAGATTGAGCGCGCCCGTCTTGACGCCCACGGAGACGTGGTCCTTGTCGACGGCGTCACCGGCTCCGGCAAAACCGAGGTGTACCTCTCCGCCATCGAGCGCGTGCTCGCAGCCGGTCGCTCGGCGTGCGTGCTCGTGCCCGAGATCTCGCTGACGGCCCAAACCGTCGGCCGCTTTCGCTCGCGCTTTGGTGAGACGGTCGCCGTGTTCCATTCGCGCCTTTCGGCCGGCGAGCGCCTGGACCAGTGGGATATGGTCGCCAGCGGTGCCGCGCGCGTGGTCGTGGGCGCCCGCTCGGCGCTCTTTTGCCCGCTTGACGACCTGGGCCTCATCATCATCGACGAGGAGCACGAGACCAGCTATAAGCAAGGGTCCAGCCCGCGTTACCACGCGCGCGAGGTGGCGGCCGAGATGGCGCGGCGCTACCGCTGCCCGCTCGTGTTGGGCTCCGCCACGCCCTCGGCCGAGGCCCTCGATCGCTGCCGCCGTGGCACGTATAACGGTGCCACCTGGACGCGCGTCGAGATGCCCGAGCGCCCGGGACACGCAGTCCTGCCGACGGTTCGGATCGCCGACCTGCGCCGTGAGTTCTCGCACGGCAGTCGTTCCATGTTCTCAAAACCGCTGATGGAGGGCCTGGAGCGCGTGGTCGAGCGCCGCGAGAAGGCCGTGCTGCTGCATAACCGCCGTGGCTTTGCGCCGTTTCTGATGTGCCGCGAATGCGGCTGCGTGCCCACCTGCAACCACTGCTCCACCGCGCTTACGTATCACGAGCGCACACACACGCTGCAGTGCCACACCTGCGGTTCGTCTTGGCGCGTGCAGCCGTATCCCGCGCCCACGAGCCGTTGCCCCAAATGTGGCAGTCGCTACCTGGCAAAAATGGGTCTGGGCACTCAACAGATCGAGGACGCGCTGCACCAGATGCTTCCTGAGGATGTCGCCATTATTCGCATGGATGCCGATTCCACGCGCGGCAAGGATGCGCACAAAAAGCTGCTCGAGCAATTCGATGCGGCCGATTGCGCCGTTTTGCTGGGCACCCAAATGATCGCAAAGGGTCTCGACTTTCCCGAGGTCACGCTCGTGGGCGTGGTCAATGCCGACTTCGCCCTCAAGCTGCCGGACTTCCGCGCAGGGGAGCGCGCCTACGACCTGCTGGAACAGGTGGCGGGCCGTGCCGGTCGCGGCGATCGTCCCGGCGAGGTGATCATCCAGACCTACCTGCCCGATGACCCGGTAATTCGCGCCGTCGCTGAGCACGACCGTTCGATCTTTACCGACTACGACCTGGATCAGCGCCGCGACGCGCTGTACCCGCCGTTTGTTCGCCTGGTCAACATTTTGGTGTGGTCGGCGAACCGAGACGACGCGCAGGACTACATCGAGCGCATTGCAAAGCTTCTTAAGCGCCGTTGGCATGCCGCCGCGCCCGACTTTTTGCGGGCGGGCAGCGCGGTGCCGCAGGTGCTGGGCCCAGCTTCGTGTGTAATCGAGAGAGCCAAGGACCGTTACCGCTTCCATCTGCTTGTGAAGTCGCCCGTGGGGTACCATGTCTCTGATGATATCGACGCCTGCCTCAAAGAGGCGGGCTCTGTGCGCGGCGTGAGCGTGAGCGTTGACGTCGACGCCTATGATTTGATGTAACAACCCGAAAGGATGGCCATGGAAGCCAACGGAATCGTTCTGTCGCCCGACCCTCGTCTGCGCCAGGAGTGCGCCGTCATCGAGGAGATTACCCCGGCGATCGAGGCGCTTGCCGAGAAGATGAAGAAGATAATGTTCGAGAACGGTGGCTGCGGCCTGGCTTCTCCGCAGATCGGCGAGCTTATTCAGCTCGTCACCATCGACTGCGACTACAGCGACAAGAACGACTACGACCCGTACGTGCTCATCAATCCCGTTATTGTTGAGCAGAGCGACCATCTGGTGCCCTTTAGCGAGGGCTGCCTTTCCATCCCTGGCATTAGCTGCGAGATTGAGCGTCCCGACCATGTCGTCGTCGAGGCGTATGACTTGGATGCCAACCTTATTCGCTATGAGGCCACGGGCGATCTGTTCTGCGTGTGCCTGCAGCATGAGATCGATCACCTGCACGGTAACACCATGTTCGAGCGCCTTAAGCCGATGCAGAGGATCAAGGCAGTCAAGGAGTACCAGGACGCCCTGGCCCGCGGCGCTCGACCGGGCGAGACGGAGTAGGTTAATTGTCCGTCCCTGGGATGGGGCCCACACATATCATCCCGTGCTCAAACATTCTCGCTGCGCTGCGAAACTGCGCGCGGGACGATATATGTGGGCCCCATCCCAGGGACTACGTTGTCGCTCTTCGTTTCGCCCTGGTTGCCGTGGGCCAGGGAGGGGCGTCTTCGCTGATAGGGGCTTTATTGAGAGGGCTGCTTTTATGCGGCTCTTTCTTTGTTTTTGGGTATATTTGAACGTGTTGAATTGTTTTAGCGTCGAGATTGCGACTTGTCCTGGCGCTGTTATTTGTAGCCGTCTCGGCTTTGGTTGAGGGGAGACGTTCTTTATGCGTATTGTGTTTATGGGTACGCCTGATTTTGCTGTGCCTTCGCTGACTTCGCTTGTCGAGGCTGGGAATGAGATTACGCTCGTTATTACTCGTCCCGATGCCGTTCGCGGACGTGGTAAAAAGTTGGAGCCGTCTCCTGTTAAGGCTAAGGCGCTTGAGCTGGGGTTGCCGGTCGTTGAGGCCAATCGTATGACGCCGGAGGTAGTTGAGGAGCTCCGGGCTGCGCGGGCTGATATTTTCTGCGTGGCTGCCTATGGCTGCATTTTGCCCGATGAGGTGCTGCATATGGCGCCGCTTGGTATTGTGAATGTTCATGCTTCGCTGCTGCCTCGTTGGCGTGGCGCTGCCCCCATTCAGCGTGCGATTCTTGCTGGTGATGAGCTTGCTGGCGTTTCTATCATGCGCATCGGACATGGCGTGGATACGGGCGCTTATTGTGCGCAGGCTTCCACTCCGGTTGCCGGTAAGCATGCCGAGGCGCTCACGATGGAGCTTGGTGAACTGGGCGGTAAGTTGCTTGCCGATACACTTCCCTCGCTTGCCGATGGCTCGGCTGTTTGGACTGAGCAGGATGAGTCGCTTGTGACCCATGCTGCCAAGATTTCCAAGCAGGAAATGCGTCTGGATCCGCAGATGGCGGCGCTTGATTGTGTGCGTCATGTGCTCGCTTCGTCCGATACCGCGCCTGCCCGTTGTGTGATTGCCGGCAAGTCGGTTCGCGTACTCGATGCTGCGCCGGCTGATATGTCGCTTGCCGAGGGCGCTGTTGCCGTCAAGAGTAAGCGTGTTTATCTGGGCCTTTCCGATGGTGCGGTTGAACTGCTCGAGGTTAAGCCCGATGGCAAGCGTGCCATGGCTGCTTCTGCCTGGGCTGCCGGCCTGCAGCGCGCCGAACTTAGGTGGGATGTACTGTCATGAGCAAGTTGTCTCCCGCGCGCAAGCTTGCGCTCGATGTGTTGATGGAGGCCGATCGCCGCGGTATGTACGCACGCGACGTGTTGTCTTCCCGTGCTTCTGCCAAGGCCATTGACCAGCGCGATTCTGCTTTTGCCGCACGTTTGGCGCTCGGTGTTGCCGCCACGCAGGGCATTTTGGATGAGTTACTCGATCAGTTTTTGGATAAGCCCAAAAAGGTCGCGCCGCGTGTTCGCATGGCGCTTCGTATTTCGGCCTTCGAGATGCTCTATCTGCATACGCCAGGCCGCGTTGCCGTGAGTCAGGGTGTTGAGCTGGTGCGTAGCGGTGCTAAGTCTGCCGCGGGCCTGGCTAACGCGGTACTGCACAAGGTTGCGGACAGCGTTGAGGACTTTGCCACGGCATCCGACGTGGATGAGTCCGAGCGCCGTTTGGTTCGCCTTTCGCGTTTGATGGGTCTTCCTCGCTGGCTGTGCGCTCGTATTATGGCCTCGTTCGATACGCCCGAGGGCGTGCTCAACTTTGCCGGCAATCTGGCGCCTGCTCCGCTTGCGTTGCACGAGAATGCGTTTGCGACCAAGGCCGACCCGTATATCTCACAACTCGTTGCGCCTGTCTTCCCGGGCTGCCATGCTCCGGTCGATGCGCAGGTCACGGTTGCATCGGGCGCGTTTGAGTGTGCTGCCGCGGTTGCCTCGGACCTCAACGCTCAGCTTATCGCTACTGCCGCGACACGTCCCGGTCGTTGCCTGGAGATCGGCTCCGGTCGCGGCACCAAGACCTATGTGATGATGTGCCAGGCCAAGCGCGCCGGGTATGATCGTCAACACACCGCGCTCGATCTGCACGATCGTAAGTGCGATCAGAATCTCGCGCGCCTTCATCAGGCGGGTATCCCGGGCGTCCGTACGGTCTCGGGCGATGCCTGCGAGCTCAATGAGGTGCTCACGTCGTTTGACGCCATGCTTGGCGAGTCTGCCCTGTTCGACACGGTGTTTATCGATGCGCCATGCTCTGGCACCGGCACCATGCGCCGTCATCCCGAGATACCGTGGCGTCTGACCGAGGACGACGTTACGACTAAATTGCCCAAGCTGCAGCTGACGATGCTCAAGGAAGCAGCTGCGCGCGTGGCTGCCGGCGGTGAGCTTATCTATGCCACCTGCTCGGTTTTTGATGAAGAGAACACGCAGGTCGTGGATGCCTTCCTGGCCTCTCCCGAGGGCGCCGGCTTTACCGTGGCGCCGCTCTCCGAAGCCCAGATTCTGCAGCTCCCCGAGTACGATTACGCCAAGAACCTCGTCACCCTGCGCCAAAACGCTCGAGGCCTCTTCCAAAGTATGCCTGTTAATGCGGACTCCTACGACGGCCACTTCTGCGCCCGCCTGGTCTACAAGTAACTACTAAGTTGCGGTGGAATAGTTCCTGTTTGGCCGTTGGATGGGCTAATTCAGGAACTATTCCACCGCAACTCATAGGGAAATCGTGGTAGCGGGGGCGCTTGTCGCTAGTGACTGTGCGGGCAGTTGGCGCAGCAGCCATTTGTGGCGTTGGTGCTGGAGCCGCCGCTGCGCTGGTCGGTGTTGTAGAAACCGCTGCCGTCGAACTTAATGCCGCTGGCCGAGAACGTTTTTGTCGCCGGAGCGCCGCAGCTCGGGCACACGACCTCGGGCGTCTCGGACATGGGGTGCTCAACCTCAAACACGTTGCCGCAGCTCGTACACTTGTAATCGTAGCGCGCCATAGTACTTCCTTTTCAGCACAAAGCGGGCAGATCGCTCTGCCCGCAAAAATTCAAACAGCTGTAACTGTACCCTATATCGGGGGTTTTATCACGCTTCGCCCCAGAATCTATGCGTGCTGCGCAGGAGCTTCGCAGTTTTCTCTTCGGCCGCAGCGATGTCGGCTTCCTGCGCCTGCCATGTCCAGTTGCCCGTGGCGACACCCGGCACATTCATGCGCGCATCGTCGCCTAGCCCCAGTACATCCTGTAGCGGCATCATCACAAGCGGAGCATTGCTTGCGAGCGCGTCGCCCATCAGCTTGCCGGCAAGCTCCTTGCCGCTCGGCTCGTCGCCGCCCGCAAAGGAGCGCGTGCACCAACCGGCGAGCGTCGACGTGTCGTGCGTCGAGGTGTACAGAATCTTGCCCGGCGTGGGATACACGCCGTTGCGGACGTCGTAGTCGCTAAACTCCAGCACGTCCATGCCGGGGAAACCGCAGGTCGAAGCCATCGCGCGAACGCCGGGCGTCAGGTAGCCCAGGTCCTCAGCGATAAAGTTGAGCGGCCCCAGCTCGTCATAGGCAGTTTGGAACAGATCCTTGCCCGGACCCGCCAGCCAGCGGCCGTCGGCGCAGGCCTTACCTGCGGGAATGCTAAAGTAGCTATGGAATCCCAGGAAGTGGTCCAGGCGCACGCGGTCGTAGAGCGAGAACGCGCGACGCAGACGGTCCATCCACCAGCGGTAGCCGTTCTCCTTCATATGATCCCAACGGAAGGTGGGGTTGCCCCACACCTGGCCCTCGGGCGCAAAATTGTCAGGCGGTGCGCCAGAAATCTCAATCGCTTTGCCGGTATCGGACAGCCAGAAGTTCTCGGGCTCGCTCCACGCATCGGCCGAATCATCCGAAACATACATAGGAATGTCGCCGATAACCTCGATGCCCTTCTTGTGCGCATAGTTCATGAGCTCACACCAGGCTAGGTCAAAGCGGTACTGCATGTACGCCTGCAGCTCTGCCTCGTCGTGGAAACGCTTGTCGTCAAACAGATGCTCGTTGTAGCGCGCGACATCGGCCGGCCAATCGTGACGCGACTCGCCTTCAAAGTACTTTTTGACGGCCATGTAGACGCAGTACTTCTCGAGCCAATCGGCATTGCGATGTTTAAACGCCGTGTAGAGCGGGTCTGCATCCTCGCCGCCACGGGCCTTCCAAGTCTCAAAGTCGGCCGCCAGCTCCTCATGGTTCTCGGGCAGCAGGTCAATATTGCCCGCAAAGGCCGAAGGCCCAGCGTAAGGGGAGCGGAAGAAGTCCGTCGGGTTGACGGGCAGGACCTGCCAGTAGCGCATGCCCATAGCAGCCAGATGGTCGATAAAGCGACGCGTGGGTGCGCCGATCGTACCCGGCTTGCCATCGTCAGTCGGTACCGAGGTGATATGGCACACGACGCCCGCGCCGTGATCGAGCGGCTCCTGCAGGCGCTGCTCGGCATGGTGATAGATGATCGACGAGCCCAGCGGATACAGATCGAGCGTGACCGTACCGTTGTGGATCTCGCACTCGTGACCGCTGATCACGTCACTCGCGCATTCGTCGAGCGCCGGAATCGTCACACGGTGCGAATTGCGCAGGCTGCGGTTGATGATAACCGTCGCGGACTCGCCGTCCTTACCCGTGCGGTTGTATGCCAGCACCTCGTCGTTGAGTGCGAAGGCCTTGATCTCGCCGTCGATCATAAAAGGCAGTGCGCGGCGTACGGCGGAGGCGTTCTTGACAATAGCCAGCGTGTCGAAATCGTGCAGTTGGTCCTTGGTCGGCAGGGTGCGGCGGTTGCCCGGATCGGTAAGGCCCTCCAGGCCGTACTCGTCGCCGTAGTATATCGAAGGCACGCCGGGGAAGGTCATCTGCATGAGCGTGGCGAGCCAAAAGCGGCTCTTGGCCAGGCCCATCGAGTTGTCGTCCAGGCGCCATTTGCTGCGCTCGCACTCGGGTAGCTGCGACTCATCGGGGCCGCCACCGAGCACCGAGATGATGCGCGGACGGTCGTGGCTCGAAAGCAGATTGAGCGCGCAGGACAATGCCTCGCTCGGGTAGTTCTCGCGCAGGGTCTCGATATCCTCGGCGGCCTCGTAGGCATTCTTGTAGCCCATCAAAAAGCCGATGACCATGTCGCGGAAGGGGTAATCCATAGCGGAGTCCAGCTCGGAGCCCTGCAGGTAGCGACGCAGATGGCCGTAGCTAATCTTGTTGGAGGCGTCTTCCCAGACTTCGCCGAGCAACAGTGCGTCAGGCTTTTCGGCAAGTACGGCCTTCTTGATCTCGGCCAAAAAGTCGTCGGATAGCTCGTCGGCGACGTCCAGGCGCCAACCATGGGCACCGGCGCGCAGCCATTTGCGAATCACGCCGTCCTTGCCCAGGAGCTTCTCGCGCACCAGCTCGGACTTCTCGTTGATGGCCGGCATGTTGCCCACGCCCCACCAGCAGTCGTACGAGCCGTCCTCGTGGAAGGTAAACGCATCGCGCCACGGCGAATCCTCGCTCTGCCAAGCACCCACGCCGGGGTAGTTGCCGTAGCGGTTGAAATAGATCGAGTCGTCGCCCGTGTGGTTGAAGACACCGTCCAGGATAATGGAGATGCCCAGCTTCTCGGCGGCCTGGCACAGCTCGGTAAAGTCCTGCTCGGTGCCCAAGATCGGGTCGATCTTGGAGTAGTCGGCCGTGTCGTAGCGGTGGTTGCTCGCGGCTTCAAAGATGGGGTTGAGGTAGATGGCTGTAAAGCCCAGCTCGGCGATGCGGGGCAGGTCTTCCTGGATGCCCTTGAGCGAACCGCCGTAGAAGTCCCAGGTCTTGATGGAGCCGTCTTCGGCGCGCTCGTACACGGGCGGCTCGTTCCAGTCCTCGACCATCCGGCGCTGAATGCCCTTGCGCGGTTTTTCGAGTTCGGCCATTGTGCGCTCGCGCCAATGCTCGTCACGGGCGTAGCGGTCGGGGAAAATTTGGTAGACCATGCCGCGCTCGTACCAAGTGGGGCGGTTCTCGCGGTACTTATAGACGGTAATCTGGAAGGACGGCACCTCGGCGTAGTCGTAGGTTGCGCCCTCGCCGCCGGTGCGGCCCTGGGGTGCGCCCAGGCGAACCTCGGGTTGACCCTCGATATTGCAGATAAAGCTGTACCACACAAGACACGGCTCAGCGCATTTAAGCTCGCCGGTAAAAATGCCATCGCCTTCGTGCTCCATCGGGATCAGGGTCTCGCCGACGTCATCGACCCAGGTACGCAGGGTGAGTGTTGCCTGGTTGGGATCGGCATCCTCCAAAATCACGGAGAGTGCAACGGAAGTTCCGGTGGTCACAGCGCCAAACGGAGTGCGAAACTGCGGCAGGCGGCTGTTGTGAATCAATCTCATAGTACGGTCCAGTTCATTAGAACCATGGCCTGCGGCCATGGGCTTTGCGCACAAGATGTAAGTATATCTGTTGTACACTGAGTGTATAAACAACATCCGTTTACCATCGGCGAACGGTTGTCCTAGAAAATCGTTTTACCAACCGCAGTAGATTTTTGGGACATGCCTTAAAATCTACCTTTTAGCTCCGTCGGCATGCGATTCGTGAAAGGTAGATTTTAAGGCATGTCCCAAAAATCTACTGAGCAGAGGGCGCCTGGTTGGGGCGCCCTCTTTTGCGTTGAGGATTAAGTTTTAATCGTCCGGATTAGCGGCGCTTGCGTGTGGCCGTTGCCTTGCGGACGGACGTCTTCTTGGACGGGGCCTTTTTCTCTGCCGGAGCGGCGGGGGAGGCCGGGGTCTCCTTGGCAGGCTCGGGCTTAGCCTCTGCCTTTGGGGCGGCCTTGACCTCAGCGGCCTTCGGCGCCGGCTTGGCCTTTACCTCGGCCTTGGGCTCCTCTTTGGCAGCAGCGGGCTTAGTCTCTGCCTGGGGAGTTGCGGCCTTTGCCGTGGGCTTCTTGGTTACCGTCGTGCGCTTTCGCGTGGTGGTCTTGGCGGCGGGCTTGGCCTCGACGGTTGCCTCTGCCTTGGACTTGGCAGGCGTCTCCTCGACCTTGGCGGCCGCCTTGGGGGCAGCCTTCGTTGCAGTGGCCTTGGTAGCCGTCGCCTTCGTAGCTGTAGCCTTCTTGGCTGCCGTTGCCTTCTTGGCGGTCGCGGTCGTCTTCTTGGCAGCAGTCTTTGCCGAAGCCTTAGCAGCCGGCTGGGACTCGGCGGTCTCGGCCTTTACCCCGGAGGTTGCCTCGACCTCGGCGTCCTTCTTGGCAGCGGCGGTCGTGCGCTTGCGCGTCGTCGTTGCCTTGGCAGCAGTCGTCTTTGCTGCGGCAGTCTTGGTGGCAGTGGCCTTGGTTGTCGTAGCCTTCCTGGCCGTCGTCTTGCGCGTCGTGGTTTTCTTGGCGGCAGGCTTCGCAGCCGGCTTCTCCTCAGCCTTGGGCTCCTCAGCAGCAGCGGGCGCCTCAACAACCGCCTCGGCCTTGGGCTCGGGCTTGGCCACAACCTCGGGCTCGGCCTCAGCCTTCTCGGCCATAACCACGGGCTCGTCGGCAACCGTCGCTGGGCGCTCAATCTCCGGATGCATAAAGAAATACAGGTCCAGATACTTGTCGGCCGAGCGTGTCCAGCTAAAGTCCTGGCTCATGGCCTGCGTGACCAGCTGGTTCCAGGCATCGCGGTTGTCCCAGAACAGGCGTGCCGCGCGGAACACGGCATCGCCCATCTCGTCGCCGTTAAAGTTGGTAAACGAGAAGCCCGTGCCCTCGCCGGTAAACTCGTTATACGGGATCACCGTGTCCTTCAGGCCACCGGTCTCGCGCACGATGGGCAGCGTGCCGTAGCGCATGGCGATGATCTGTGACAGGCCGCAGGGCTCAAACTTCGAAGGCATCAGGAACATGTCGGCGGCGGCGTACATACGCTGCGACAGCGCCGGGTCAAACTCGATGCGAGCGGCCATGGTGCCGGGGTACTTGTTCTGGAAGTAGCGCAGGCCATCCTCGTAGTCGCGGTCGCCGGTGCCCAGCACCGCCACCTGCACGCCGCCGGCCAAAATGCGGTCGAGCGCGTACATGACCAAGTCCATGCCCTTCTGGCGCGTAAGGCGCGTGACCATCACCATGAGCGGACGGTCGTCGCGAACCTCGAGCCCCAGCTCTTCTTGCAGCTTGGCCTTGCACACGGCCTTGCCGGAGCGGTCATCAACCGTGTAGTTTGCGGCAATGCGCTTGTCGGTCGCCGGGTCAAAGCCCGCCACGTCAATGCCGTTCAAAATGCCCTGCAGCGCATAGGAGCGCTCGCGCAGCACACCGTCCAGGCCCTCGCCAAACTCGGGCGTCTGGATCTCGTTGGCATAGGTGGGGCTCACCGTGGTGATGGCATCGGCATAGCGCAGCGCGCCCAGCATGTAGTTGATGCTGCAGGCGTCGCAACGCAGCTGCGAGGCGGCCGCCGGAATGTGCGCCACGCCCAGGATGTCCTCCATCACGGTGTCGCTAAACTGGCCCTGGAACGCCACGTTGTGGATCGAGAACACGGTCTTGACGCGGTCGTACAGCGGCAGGCCCTGGTAGAACTCGCGCAAGAACACGGGCGCCAGTGCCGTCTGCCAGTCGTTGCAGTGCAGGATGTCGCACTCAAAGCCGGCCGGCAGGTGCTGCAGGCTCTCGGTGATGGCCTTGGAGAAGAACGCAAAGCGCTCGCCGTCGTCAAAGAAGCCGTACGGATAGTCGCGCGCAAAGTAGCGCTCGTTGTCGATGAACATATACGTGACGCCGTCGTGCTCGAGCTTCTCGAGCCCGCAGTACTCGTTGCGCCAGCCCAGGCTCACGTAAAAGTCGGAGAAGTGCTCCATCTGCGCCATGTACTCGTCCTTGATGGTGGCGTACTTGGGCACCATCACGATGACCTCGGCGCCGGCGCGCACGAGCGCCGCAGGCAGAGAGCCCGCCACGTCGCCCAGGCCACCGGTCTTTACAAACGGTGCGCACTCGGCCGAGGCAAACACGATCTGCATCTTTTTGCTGGAATCTGCCATATTGTCTCCCATGTTGCAATTCGAGAATAGCCGCCTGGCGCTAACCGGGCGGCTATTCTGCATGTTACGAGTGATGTTGCGGTGCCTACGTTAATGCACGATGGTGGTATCGGGAGTTAACGGGGCCTTGCCCAGCACCAGGATGTTCTCGGGCGTGCCGCGAAGCTCGGTGTTGGTGGGAACCACGTTGTTCTTGTCCAGGATGGCATTCTCAACGCGGGCGCCACTCTTGATGATGCAGCTCTGGTTGATGATCGAGTTTGTCACCGAAGCGCCTTCCTCAACCACAACGCCGCGCGACAGGATCGAGTTGCGCACGGTGCCCTTGATGATGCAGCCGGCCGAGATGATCGAGTTGCACGCGTGGCTGCCGGTCGCATAGCGCGAAGGCGGCACGTCGTGGGCCTTGGTCAGGATCGGGCGCTCGGGATCGAAGAGCTGATCGGCCACGGTCTGGTCGAGCAGGTCCATGCTGCGGCGATACAGCGACTTCTCGCTAAACACGCCCACGACCTCGCCCTTGTACTCGTAGCTGCACACGTCGATGTTGCCAAAGTCGCCCTGGAGTGCCTCGAGCAGGTCCAGATAGTCGGCGGCCTGGTAGTGGTCGATAATCTCGAGCAGCGTCTCGCGGTTGACAATGCAGCAGTCCATAGAGGCGTTGTCGCCGTACACGACGCCGGCGCTCACGCCCGTCAGGCGGCCGTTCTCGTTAATCTCGAGCTTGGTCTCGTCATCGACGTTGCGCGTGGCCTTGCAGTACACCACGGTCATCTGGGCGCCGGAGTTCTCGTGCGCGTCGATGATGGTGTTGAGGTCCATGTTAAAGATGATGTTGGTGCCCATCATCACAACATAGGGCTTGTCCGAGCGCTGGAACAGCGTCTTGTTGGAGATGATGTCGCGCAGCAGGAAGCGCATGCCGCCCTTGGTGGTGCCATACGCGTTGCCGGGCACCATGAACAGGCCGCCCTTCTTGCGGTCCAGGCCCCAGTCCTTGCCCGAACCAACGTGGTCGATCAGCGAGCGGTAGTTGCCCGGCATGACGACGCCGACGGTCTTAATGCCGGCATTCATCATGTTGGACAGCGGGAAGTCGATCAGGCGGTAGCGGCCCAAAAACGGAACGGACGCGATGGGGCGGTCCTTGAGCAGCACGCTGCCGTAGGTCGAAGAGTAGTTAGCGGTGATATAACCGATGGCCTTGCGATTGATCATCGGATCATTCCCCCTTCCCGATAACGACGTCATTTCCAACGACGGCCGTATCCTTGGTGGTATCGACAGAGCCGAGCTTCACGCCCTCTTCGACCGTGGAGTTCTCGCCCAAAATAGCGCGGCAGATGTGCGCTCCGCTCTTAACGTGCGCACCCGGCAGCAGCACGGAGTCCTCGACCACGGCGCGCTCCTCGATGATGACATCGGTCGAAAGGATCGAGTGGCGAGCGGTGCCGTAGATCTTGCAGCCGTTGGAGACCAGACAGTCGTCCAGGCGGCCGTCCGGGCCAATGTAGTGCGGCGGACGCGTGGTGATGTTGGACATGATGGGGAAGTTCTTGTCAAACAGATCGAACTCGGGGTTGTTGCCCAGCAGGTCCATCGAGGTCTCGTGGAAGCTGGCGATGGTGCCAACGTCCTTCCAAAAGCCGTGGAACTCGTAGCTGTACAGGCGCTTGCCCTCGCCGAGCAGCTTGGGGATGATGTCCTTGCCAAAGTCGTGGCTCGAGCGCTGGTCCAGAGCGTCTTCCTCGAGCGCCTCGATCAGCACGTCGGCCGAGAAGATGTAGATGCCCATGGACGCGAGGTTCGAATCGGGCTTCTCGGGCTTCTCGGTGAACTTGGTGATGCGGCCGTCCTCGGGGTCGGTGGTCAGGATACCAAAGCGGCTGGCCTCCTCCCACGGCACGGGCATAACGCTCACCGTGAGGTCTGCGTTGTTCTCAATGTGCGTCTTGAGCATCTTGCGGTAGTCCATGCGATACAGGTGATCGCCCGAAAGAATCAGGACGTACTTGGGGTCGTTGGCCTTGATGTAGTCGAGGTTCTGCGTAATGGCGTCGGCCGTGCCCGCATACCAGGCGCCACCGGTCTGCGTCTCGTACGGCGGCAGGATCGACACGCCGCCGTCGCGGCTGTCCAGATCCCACGCCTCGCCGGAGCCCACGTAGGCATGCAGCAGGTAGGGGCGATACTGCGTCAGAACGCCCACCGTGTCGATGCCCGAGTTGGAGCAGTTGGACAGCGAAAAGTCGATAATGCGGAACTTGCCACCAAAGCTAACCGCCGGCTTAGCGATCTTTTGGGTGAGTGCCCCCAATCGGCTGCCCTGTCCTCCTGCGAGGAGCATCGCGATGCATTCTTTCTTACTCATCGATTTCTCCTTCTGTCATCGATGTTCCTAAACCCATTAGCGACGGGCGCGGCGCAACGTCACGCCCGTCGAGTAATGCCGTGCTGGCATAGGGGAGCTCGCGCGCCTTTACGCGTGCCAGATCTCGTCGCGGTACTCGCGAATGGTACGGTCGCTCGAGAACCAGCCGGAGGAGGCGGTGTTGAGCAGGGCCTTGCGGTTCCAGGTCTCCTGGTCGCCGTAACTGCCGGTGAGCTTTTCCCACGCATCCACGTAGCTGCGGAAGTCGGCCATGACCAGGTCGGGGTCGTTGTTGTTCATGAGCTCGTTGTAGATGCTCTCGAAGTTGCCCGAAAGACCCGCAAACGTGTTGTCCTTGAGCTCGTCCATCACGCGGCCCAGGCGCTCGCGATCGTTGTTGAGCGTATCCCACGCAAAGTAGCTGTTGGATGCCCAGAGCTGCTCGACCTCGGGGGCGGTCAGGCCAAAGATGGCCTCGTTCTCGCGGCCGGCCAGGTCGGCGATCTCGATGTTGGCGCCGTCGAGGGTACCCAGCGTAATGGCGCCGTTCATCATGAGCTTCATGTTGGACGTGCCCGAGGCCTCCTTGCCGGCCGTGGAGATCTGCTCCGAGATCTCGGCGGCAGGGTAGATGAGCTGGGCGTTGCTCACGCGGAAGTTGGGGATAAAGCAAACCTTCATGACCTCGTTGACGCGGGCATCGTTGTTGATGACCTCGGCCACGGAGTTAATGAGGCGGATGGTCTCCTTGGCAAAGGTGTAGCTCGAGGCAGCCTTGCCGCTAAAGATGAAGGTCGTCGGCGTCACGTGGAAGTTGGGATCGGCGATGCGACGGTTGTAGATGTCCATCACCTTCATGATGTTCATGAGCTGGCGCTTGTAGGCATGGAAGCGCTTAACCTGAACATCGAAAACGGTGTTGGGGTCAATGACCAGACCGGTCTCGGCCTTAACGTAGGCGGCCAGGCGCTCCTTGTTGGCGCGCTTGGAGGCACCCACGGCCTTCAGGAACTCGGTGTCGTTCTGGAAACCTTTAAGCTTCTCCAGCTCAAAAGCGTCCTTGAGCCAGCCATCGCCAATGGCCTCGGTCACGAGCTTGGCGTAGGTTGGGTTGGACTCGGCAAAGAAGCGACGGTGCGAGATACCGTTGGTCTTGTTGTTGAACTTCTCGGGCGTCAGGGCATAGAAGTCCTTGAGCACGATGTTCTTGATGATATCGGAGTGGATCTTGGCCACGCCGTTGACGCTGTGGCTGCAGATCACGGACAGGTTGGCCATACGAATCTCGCCGTCCCACAGAATGGCGGTCTGGCGCAGACGCTCCTGCCAGCCCTCCTGCGTGGTGTCGAACGACTCGTGCCAACGACGGCTGATCTCGTCGATGATCTGGTACACGCGGGGGAGGAGCTTGGAGAACGTGCCGATGGGCCACTTCTCCAGAGCCTCGGGCAGAATGGTGTGGTTGGTGTAGCTCACGACCTGCGTCACGATGTTCCAGGCGTCGTCCCACTCGAGCTTCTTTTCGTCGATCAGGATACGCATGAGCTCGGGGCCGCACATGGCGGGGTGCGTGTCGTTGGTATGGATGGCCACAAACTGTGGCAGCAGCTCCCAGTTCTCGCCGTGCTCCTTCTCAAAGGTGTCGAGCAGGCTGTAGATGCCGGCCGAAACAAACAGGTACTCCTGCTTCAGGCGCAGCAGACGGCCGTGCTCGCCGGCGTCGTTGGGGTAGAGGATGGCGCTGATGGCCTCGGCCTCGGCGCGCTCGGCGTCGGCCAGGGCATAGTCGCCACGGTTGAAGGCCTCCAGGTCAAAGTGCTCCTCGACCGGCTCGGCAGCCCAGACGCGCAGTTTGTTGACGGTCTCGCCGGCATAGCCCACCACGGGGATGTCATAAGGCACGGCCAGGATGTCCTGCGTGTCAACCGTGCGGTAAAACGTGCGGCCATCCTCCTCAAAGCCCTCGACGTGGCCACCAAACTTGATGGTCACGGCCTTGTCCTGACGGCGGACCTCCCAGGGATAGCCGTGGGTGAGCCACTCGTCGGTAGCCTCGACCTGGCTGCCGTTGACGATTTCCTGCTTAAACAGGCCGTAGCGGTAGCGCATGCCGTTGCCGTAGCCGGCAATGCCCTCGGCTGCCATGGAATCCAGGAAGCATGCGGCCAGACGGCCCAGGCCACCGTTGCCCAGAGCCGGATCGGGCTCCTGGTTCTCGATGACGGAAAGGTCAAAGCCCATGTCGTCGAGCGCCTCGGCGACCATGTCGCGCACACCAAAGTTGAGCAGGTAGTTGTCGAGCAGGCGGCCGATCAAAAACTCGATCGAGAAATAGTACACGCGCTTTTTGCCCTCGGACACCACGCGGGCGTCGCTCTTGGTGGCAACGGTGCGGGCCTTCTCGGCCACGAGCTTGGCCAGGGCGTTAAAGCGGTCGAGGTCGCTGGCGGCCTCGACGCTCTTGCCGCTGATGCTCATGACGGCATCGCGATAGAGCTCGGTAAACTCCTGCTTGTTGTCGAAGATCTTATTCATACGTTCCTTTCCCCCGGGGATGTTTCTCCCGGAACGGTTATGTCTTGTATCCTACGCCTCGGCGAGGCGGGTAATTACAGCTGTAACGGCTTTGTTACGCATCCTTGGCAGACGGCTTAACAGAAGCAGACTTGGCCTTGGTAGCGGCCTTTTTGGCTGCCGGCTTCTTGGTCGCGGTAGCCTTGGCAGCGGGCTTTGCGGCGGTCTTGGCCTTTGCCTTGGCCGGAGCCTTCTTAGCAGCCGCGGTCTTGGGCTTCACCGAGGACGAGCGCTTGCGCGTCGCCTTCTTGGGCTCCTCAACCACGGACGGCTTGTAGCTGCTGGGACCGCGACGCTTAAGCACCACGCCAGCCAGGCCGGGCACCTTAATCTCGATGGAGTCCATCTGCCCGTTCCAGGGATAGGGCTCGCTCGAGCAGGTGTAGGGCTCCTCGCCGGCATAGCCACTGCCGCCAAACTCGGGACGGTCGGAGTCAAAGATGACCTCCCAGTCGCCCTCGCGCGGCACGCCCACGCGGAAGCTCTCGTAGCTCGCCGGGTCAAAGTTGATCAGGATCACCAGGTCGTCGTCGATGTCCTCGCCCTGGCGCACAAAGCTTACGATGGACTGCTTGGAGTTGTCCGCGTCGATCCAGGTAAAGCCGTCATCGGTGTAGCCGCGCTCGTACAGGGCGGGCTCGGCGGTGTACAGGTGGTTGAGCGCCTTGATAAACGCCTGATGATGCTTGTGAGTCTCGTACTCCTCGGTCAGGAACCACTGGATGGACTCGTAGTAGCGCCACTCAATAAACTGGCCGATCTCATTGCCCATAAAGTTGAGCTTGGCACCGGGATGCGTCATCTGGTAGAAGGCGAGCGTGCGCAGGCCGGCAAACTGGCGCCACCAGTCGCCCGGCATGCGGCCGATGAGCGAGCACTTGCCGTGCACGACTTCGTCGTGGCTGAGCGGGCAAATAAAGTTCTCGGTAAAGGCGTACATGATGGAGAACGTGAGTAGCCCGTGGCTGCCGGGGCGCCACGGAAAATCGGTTTGCATGTAGTGCAGGGTGTCGTTCATCCAGCCCATATCCCACTTGTAGTGGAAACCCAGGCCGCCGTCCTGCGGCGGATAGGTCACGAGCGGCCACGCGGTGGACTCTTCGGCCATCATCATCACGTCGGGATAGTGCGCCTCTACAGCGCAGTTGACCTGACGGATAAACGCGCTGGCGTCCAGGTCCTCCTCGGTGCCGTATTTGTTGAACTTCTTTTGGCCGGGATCGTCGATGCCAAAGTTGAGGTACAGCATGCTGGACACGCCGTCCATGCGAATGCCGTCCACGTGGAAGTTCTCGAGCCAGTACAGCACGTTGGAGACCAGGAAGGAGCGGACCTCGCCGCGGGCAAAGTCAAACTTGTGCGTGCCCCAGTTGGGGTGAATCTCGTGCTCAAACAGCATGTGGCCGTTAAAGGTGGCAAGGCCGTGGGAGTCGGCGCAAAAACCGCCGGGCACCCAGTCCATGATCACGCCGATGCCCGCCTCGTGGCACGCGTCGATAAAGTGCATGAGCTGCTGCGGGTTGCCGTAGCGCGACGTGGCGGCATAGTACCCAGTCGTCTGATAGCCCCAGGACCCGTCGAAGGGATGCTCCATAAGCGGCATGACCTCGATATGCGTATAGCCCATGTCGCGCACGTAGTCCACGAGCTCCACCGACAGGTCGTCGTAGGTGTAAAACTCGCCGCGCTGTGCGGGGAAGGGATCCATGGGGCCGGGGTAGTTGCCGTACTCGTCCGGATCGCCCTGCGGCGCGTCGCCGTGGCGCTTCCATGAGCCAATATGCACCTCGTAGATGTTGAGCGGCTGCGACATGTGGTTATGGCTGGCGCGGCGCTTGAGCCACGCGGCGTCGTTCCACTTGTAGCCATCGAGGGTCCACAGCACGCTGGCGGTACCCGGGGGGCACTCGGCCTTAAAGGCATACGGATCGGCCTTGTAGAGCTTTTCGCCCTCGTTGGTCTCGATAAGGTACTTATAGAGCTGACCCTGCTCGGCGCCAGGAATAAAGCCTTCCCAAATAGCACTCGTATGCATGGGCACCAGCGGGTTGGCTTCCTCGTCCCAGTCGTTAAATTCGCCAATGACATGGACGCTCTTTACGTCGGGCGCCCAAACGCAAAAGCGCCAGCCACGCGTACGGTTCTGCGTGTCGGGGTGAGCGCCCATCTTTTCCCAGCTGCGCTCCCACGTGCCGATGCCAAACAGGTAGACATCGTCCTTGGTGAGCTCCGGTGCATGCGGGGCGGCTTTACGGGTAGCGGGCTTTTTGGTTGCTGGCTTTAGCTTTGTATCGCTCACGTTTGATCCCATCATGACACGGCAGCGTGTTGCCTTGGTGACTAGATGCGAAAGGTCCAAGGCTGCACGAATCGAAGGGACGGCGATAGTTCTATGATTCGTTCCACCTCGCGTGCTCGGTGGAACTTTCGGCAGAAACTACGATAACACCTGTGCGTTAGTTTGATGGACGAAAGCGGATTTGCGGGGGCGTTTAATCGGTAAGCGACATGTTTATACCACTGGCAGAATTGCCGTGGTAAAACTCTTGACAGTTTTACCAATTAGGGTTTCAAAACTGTTAGGCTAACGTTTGGTAAAACGTTTTTAGCAGGTTGTTTACCATTTGACATCGAAAGGCTCGTTTATGAACCACATCGCTGCTCCAAGTGTTGCTTTTATTTTCGATTGCGACGGAACACTGGTTAATAGCTCCCCCGTCTGGGGCCATGCGCAGACCGAGTTATTGCGTCGTCATTGCGTTGATGTAACGGTCGACGATTTTGCCCAGTTTGAGCATTTGTCGCTCGAGGACGAGTGCCAGGCCTACCACGACACCTGGGGCGTTGGCGCGAATGGCGAGGAGCTGTATCGCGAGCTGGGCGAGATTTTGATTGATGGGTACTCCAAGGTGCCGCCGCGCGAGGGGCTCCTGGCATTTTTGGAGCAGGCGAAGGCGGCGGGCATTGCCATGTGCGTTGCCACGTCCACGCCGGTCGAGCTGGTGCAGCCCGCGCTCGCCGGTGCCGGGCTCGACGCTTACATGGAGTTTGTTACCACGACGGACGAGGCGGGGCGCTCCAAGCAGTTCCCCGACGTGTACGAGTTGGCGTTGCGTCGCCTGGAAGAGCGCCACGGGCACAAGTTTGAGCGCGCATGGGTGTTTGAGGACGCCGTCTTTGGACTTAAGAGCTCTGGCACTGCACGCTTTAAGCGTGTGGGCATCTATGACCCGCATGGTCGCATGCAGCGCGATGAGGTCCGCGCCAACTGCGATATCTTTATCGACAGCTATGAGGACCTGGACCTGGCCCGCGTGCTTTCGTTTGAGGGCTAGGCGAGGGCCGTGGTTTGCAAAGTATTAGTGGTTTGCGGCTCGCCGGTGGTGGCAAGCCCGGATCTGCTGCGTCAGCTGGCGGGGGAGTGCGACCACGTTGTCGCCGTGGACCGCGGGCTCGACGCGCTACTGGGCGCTGGCCTGAGCTGCGACGTCTACGTGGGCGATGCCGACACGGTGAGCGACGCGGGACGCGCTCTGGTCGATGCCGCCGAAGCCTTTGAGGTGGAGCGTCACAACCCCTTCAAGGACTATACCGATCTGGTGTTGGCGCTCGATTCCGTCCGCCGTCGCTGGCCGGGTGCCGAAGTGGTTGCAACCTGCGCCACCGGCGGCCGTCCGGATATGGCCCTGTCTGTGTTGGGGCTACTGGCAGGCTATGCGGACGCCCCCGTCTGGATTGCCGAGGATAAGGTGGTCGCTCGCATCCTTCACGCAGGCGAGTCCTGGATCATTGACGGCGCCGAGGGCAAAACTTTCTCCATCATCGCCGTTGCCCCCAACACCGTGGTAAGCGAACACGGTCTAGAGTGGGAGCTAGACCATTCCCCGTTAGGACTCTTGGCGGATACGGGCATCAGCAATGTAGTAAGATCTACCGCCAAAATCCAAGTCCACACCGGCACCGCGATAGCATATTTGTTACGTGAGGGTTTTATCGGGACGGCTGATAAAAATAATCGCTCGTAGAGTGATTATTTTTGCCCCGTCCCAGGAAAACCCGCAAGTAAGAGATTCAACCCAAAAAGTCCTTGCATCATAGAGAGTCTTCCCCTATAGTATCTCCTCGTCACGGGGGCGTAGCTCAGCTGGGAGAGCGCTTGACTGGCAGTCAAGAGGTCAGGGGTTCGATCCCCCTCGTCTCCACCATCGTGAATGCAAGGCCACTCAATTCACGGCAGGGTGCTTCTGCCCCTGTCTGTATTTGCTGACGCACGCGCCGGTGATCCGCTGGCAATGGAGCGTATCTTGCGGTACTATGACGGCTATATGAATAAGCTGTGTACCCGGACGCTTTATGAGCTGGACGGAACGCCTCATGTGCGGGTGGACGAGTACATGAAACACCGCTTGCAAAACAAGCTGGTCCGGGCCATCCTAAAGGACAGCCCATGAGAAAACGCCGGACGCAGGGCCAGCAGCCCGCCGCGTCCGGCGCTTTCTTATGGATTGTTTTATACGCATTTAGAAGTCCTCTCTGGTGGGGATTGGATAATCTGTCCCGCCTGTCCGCCGACTGTGGTGGAAAAGCCTTGATTTTCATCGGCTTCTATTCCCCTAAATGCGTAGAAAAGAGATTGTATTTGTGTTATTCTGCCCCTGTATAAAAAGCACAATGATTGACAAACCGTGTTCCCCGTAGTACTATAAAAACGGAGGTTATATTTCTCAAAAGGAGAGAAAGGCATGAACACGAATTTTCATTTAACCGATCAGCGTAAAAAGAAAATCAGCTCTGTACAATCCATACCGATGGAACATTGTGCAGAGTATAGCGTATAAATGACGCATTTCGATTTCATCGGGAAGCCATAAGGGGGTTTTATACCCATTTTGAGAAAGTGGCTTTCCATGCAGTTATAATGTGTATGAGGCTATGGACAATGTTTTGTCCATAGCCTTTTGTTTTTGGCGCTGCTATTCCAGAGGCAGAAGGCAGATACATTTGTGTATCTTTGCTTTCTGCCTTTTTCGTTTGTATCAGAGAATATGCAGGAAAGGGTTAATAAAAATGAGCTTATTAGAAATTGATGGACTGACACACTCTTTTGGTGAGAATGTGCTATACAAAAATGCAGGCTTCACACTCAATAAAGGAGAACATATTGGCATTGTCGGACAGAATGGAACCGGCAAAAGCACTTTAATCAAAATCTGTACAGAGCAGATCATACCGGACAGCGGGCGCATTGTCTGGCAGCCGAATACTACTATTGGTTATTTAGACCAATATGCGGAAATCGACCATACCTTAACGATGAAAGAATTTCTCAAATCCGCTTTCACAAAGTTATTTGAAATGGAGGCACAGGCGTTGCAGCTATATGAAAGAGCTGCTGACGGTGATACGAAAAGCCTTGAACTGGCCGCCCATTATCAGGAACAGCTTGAAGCCCATGACTTTTATTCGATAGATACCGCTATTGAGCGTGTCGCCAATAGGTTAGGACTTCTTGCGATTGGCCTTGACCGTCCGATTGCTGAAATGAGTGGCGGCCAGCGGGCAAAAGTGATTTTAGCAAAATTACTGCTGGAAAAGCCGGATGTTCTGTTGCTGGACGAGCCGACCAATTTCCTTGATAAAGACCATGTAACATGGCTGGCGGACTATTTATCTGCTTTGGAAAATGCTTTTTTAGTGGTTTCCCATGATTTCAATTTTCTGGATAAGATAGCGAACCGCATTTGTGATATTGACAATGACACGATTACAAAATACTACGGCACATATTCCGAATTTCTGCGGAAGAAAACCCTGCTGCGGGAAGATTATGTACGGCAATATGCGGCCCAGCAAAAGGAAATTAAAAAGACAGAGGAATTTATACGGAAGAACATAGCGGGCAGAAAAGCAAAAATGGCGCGGGGACGGCAAAAGCAGCTTGACCGAATGGACAAAATGGAAGCCTTAGACCAAAAGGAAATTATTCCTTACTTCCATTTCCCTGTACTGTCTTTAACCAATACGGAACACTTGTTGGTGAAACAACTGGCAGTTGGCTACCATTATCCCGTTTTATCAAACATTGAATTTAGCATTAAGGGAGGACAAAAAGTTGTTATTACTGGATTTAATGGGATTGGAAAATCGACACTATTAAAAACCCTGATTGGGGAAATTCCATCTATGCAGGGCCATTTCAAATTTTCCGATCAGGTTACTATCGGATATTTTGAACAGGATTTAGAGTGGAAAGAACCTGAATTGACGCCCATTCAAATTGTTGCCAATGCTTATCCCAATATGGTGACAAAAGATGTCCGCAAGCATTTGGCACGATGCGGAATTTCCAGTAAACACGCTATGCAGTCCATAGGAACATTAAGCGGCGGCGAACAGGCAAAGGTAAAGATGTGTCTGCTTACTCTGACCCCCTGTAATTTCCTGATCATGGATGAACCTACAAACCATTTAGACGTACAGGCAAAAGAGGCTTTGAAAACAGCCCTTTCAACTTTTGCAGGAACGGTACTGCTCGTATCGCATGAGGAAGCCTTTTATCGAGATTGGACACAACGAGTTATCAGCATTGAGAAAAAATAGAATATAGCGAAGTTATCTGTAAAATTTCCTGCCCCGCCCGACGGGGAAAGAAAAAACCGTTGCCGGGCAGGTTGCTTTCGTGCGCTCATTTTATATTTCTATCCAGCGGCGGCTTTAACAAAATCAAGGCCACCGTTCTCTATGCCCTCAAACTGACGACGCCCTGACGCTGGCGGGATCGGCGGCCCACGGAGGGAACCGCCATGAAGCAAAGAGCGTTTCGACAAAATAAGACAGGGATTGCACCACCCCTAAAAAGCCCGTCCCTGGCAACGGAGACAAGCGGCCATGAGTATGAACTATACCATGTAAATTATATTCATATTGCTTTCGCTTTCGCCCGGTTGGTCTGTGACCCCTTGATTATCAACTTTATCCGAACACCTCCCACATTCATCCGCACATGTGCGGATGAATGTGGGAACCCGATACCT